>CAMFLG010000343.1 GCA_945957495.1 uncultured Pseudorhodobacter sp.
GAGATTCCTCTACGTCTCGTGGGCTCGGAGATGTGTATAAGAGACAGGGATCGAACAGCACCGCCGCCTTGTCAGAGGTCAGGAACCAGCCAACGGTAATGGGGCCGGATTTGGGGCCATCTTCGGGGCGGTCGAAGGTGAAGTTGATTTCCATGGGCGCCTCCGTCATTTGCGGGCAAGAGTCGGCTGAAAGCCGGGCGACTGTCAATCGGCTGCGACGTCTAATCCCGCACCAGTGCCGACCCTGCTGTCCGCGACAGGCGCGCGAAAATCGGGGCAGAGGCCAGCGACAGCGCGGCGATGACGGCAAACACCACCGGGAAATTCGCAAGATCGGTCGCGCCGCCACCGGTGATCCATGCCGTGCCCTCCAGCGTCATCGCCGCCAGCGTGATGCCAACAGAGCCGGACAGCTGTTGCAGGACCGAGGAAAAGCTTGTGGCGTTGCTGAGCCTGTCTGCAGGCACATCGGCGTAGGCGAGCGCGTTGAGCGAGGTGAACTGCAGCGACCGCGACAGGCCGCCGACGAACAGGATCAGGGCCATAACGATCCAAGGGGTAGACGGGGTGAAGAAGGCGGGGGCGAGGATGAACAGGGTGGACAGGATGACGTTGATCACCAGCACCCGGCGGAAGCCAAAGCGGCGCAACAGGGATTGCGCAGCGAATTTCATCACCAGCGCCCCGGCACCGGATACAAAGGTCAGCATACCGGACTGAAACGGGGTCAGGCCAAAGCCAAGTTGCAGCATCAGCGGCAACAGAAACGGCAAGGCGCCGGTGCCCACGCGGAACAATGTGCCGCCGGTGGCATTGGTGCGGAAGGTGACAATTCTTAGAAGCCGCAGGTCTACTATCGGTTCGGGCACGCGCAGGGCGTGGCGGACGTAAAGCAGGATCAGCCCCAGCCCGCCCAGCACGAAGGCGGCCACAAGGGCGGGCGTCGCCAATCCAAGGCCCAGCAGGGTAATTCCCGTCAGAAATCCTGCCAGACCCGGACCGAGCAGCAGGAAACCAAAGCTGTCAAAACTGCGCACATCGCTTTCGCGCAGGTCGGGAATGTAAAGCCCAGCCAGGATCATGCCCAGGGTGGCAATCGGAATGTTGATCCAAAAGATCCAGCGCCAATCCCAGTAGGTGGTGATGTAACCGCCCAAGGGTGGCCCCAGCACGGGGCCCATCAGGGCGGGCACCGTCAGCCAGGCCATCGCCCCCACCAATCCCGCCTTGGGGGTTGCGCGCAGCACGATCAACCGACCGACCGGCACCATCATAGAGCCGCCGATTCCCTGCAACGCACGGGCCAGCACCAGCTCGATCAGGTTTTGCGACAGCCCGCAGGCAATCGACCCCACGGCAAAGACGACAATGGCCCATCGGAACACCCGCCTTGCGCCGAACCGGTCTGCTGCCCAGCCGGAGGCCGGAATGAACACCGCCAGCGCCAGAAGATAGGTGGTCAGAACCAGCTTCAGGTGAATCGGGTCAGAGCCAAGGTCGTGGGCGATCTGCGGCAACGAAGTGGCCAGAACCGAGCTGTCGATATTCTCCATCAGCAACGCGGTCGCGATGATCAGCGGAACGATGCGGGAAGAAAGGGCTACCATGCGGCGAACTTGATCTGGTTCGAAGACAGGGGCAAGGGCTGTACTGCGCGTTTTTGGTCACAAAACGAACAGCCGCGTATGCGCGGCTGCCACTCTCCTTAATGCGCGCGCCGCTTAGTTCCCGCTGCGCGCCACGGCGGCAAGGTCAATCACCTCTGGCACGGTTTCGACGGTATCTTTCGCCGGTTCGGCCTGACTGGTTCGCACGATGGGCGCGGCGACCAGAATTGGCAGCAGCTCTGCCTCTGTCGCGCTTTTGCCAACGGATTCGGTGGGTTCGCGCCAAGACAAGGTATCAAAGCCACCGCAGTTTTCGCAAATCGGCGTCCATTGCGTGTGGATCGCCTGGCACTTGTCGCAGCACCATTGCGGCCCGCGCGGGGCCGTCAGGGCCTTGGCAAGCCAACCACGCACGACAGCCTCGTCGCTGCCTTGCCCGCGTTCAATCGCCGCCATGATGGCCAAGGCGCGCTGCGTGGGATGGCGTGTCACGATATCATCCATGGCGCGACGAGCTTGCGGATATTCCTCGGCGGCGATGTGAAGTTCTGCCAGAAGCAGGCGCGTCTCGTCATTGTCAGGTTGCAGCGAAGTCAAAGCGCCAAAGCGTTTCAGCCGATCCTGCGGAACCTCATCCGGTTCAATCGACGCAAAGACGGCGGCAAGTTCGGGATGCGGCTGCGCCTCCCATGCCTTTTTAATGACCCGGGTTGCGCTGCGCTTGTCACCCTTTTCGATCAGCGCCCGTGCGGCCATGATCGCAGCCGGAATCAGATCGGGGGACAGTCTATTCGCCTCGATCGCCGCTTCGCGTGCGTCGATGCTGGCGTTTTCGTCCAGCACACCGCGCGCCTCTTGCAAGGCAAGGATCGCATCGCGGCGGCGATAGACGTCTTTCGGAATCGCACCGGATTTTGCCTTTGCCCCCAAGGTGGCCCGCGCGCCCGTCCAATCCGATTTTTCGGATTGCAGCCGCAGCAGGATGTCCTGGGTTTCGCTGTGTTTTGGCCGCATTCCAAAGGCCTTTTCGGCCAATTTCAGCGCGGTGTCCGTATCGCCCTCGGCCAGCTTTTGCTTCATCAATCCGCGCAGCGCCACGAAGCGTGTCGAGTCATCGGCAAGCAGGGTCTTGTAAGCCTCTGTCGCGCGTTTGGTATCGCCCGCGGCCTCGGCGGCCTGTGCGATCAGCAGAGTCGTCAGCGCCGGGTTGGACAGGTACTTTTCCGCCCGTTTGGCGCGCAAAAGCGCAAGACGGCCATCGCCCGCCGCAAGGGCGAGCATGCCATCGTTCAACGCCTTGTAACCGTTGCGTTCGCGATTGCGGTCGAAATAGCGGGAAATGGCGGTTTCATCGCCGTTCAGGAAATGAATGGTGGCGATCACCAGCCCGATCAGTTTCAGCAACAGCCAAAGCAGGGCCAGAGCGACAAGCAAAAGGACGACGGCCTGAATCGGGCCCAGCGTGAACTCCCAGCCTGCAGCTACGATCTGGATGCCCTGATCAATTTGCAACAGGCGCGCGGTGCCAACGGTCAGCCCCGCCACGGCTGCGATAAAGACCAGAACCTTTGTCAGGGACCAGAACATCGCGCCACCTATTCCTGAACCGACTGGGCAAGCTGCGCCACTGCGGCCACCGCTGCCTGTCGGGATTGTGCCGATGCGGTCCAATCGGCCATCGCTGTTTGGGCCGGCTCCGGCAAAGCCGCAATCTCGGTCAATGCCGCCGCCAGATCGCCCGCAGAAACGGCAGCATCGGCGCGGGACAGGATCGCATCGGGATCGTCGCCCTCACGCGGGTCAAGCGAGCGGGCGCCGGTTTGGGCGCGCAGGAAATTCGTGGCGCGTTCAGTCCAGCTGCTGCCCATATCGGCACGCAGGGCGGCCTCTAGCCCGGCGCGGGCGGCGGTGGGGAAGGTCATTTGCAGACTGCTCAGTGTCGGCACGCCCGTGGTGGCGGTATCGGTCAGGATCGACGGCACTTCGCCCAGGCCTGGAAGCGCGAGGGCGAACGGGCCGCCAAGATCAAGCGCCATCTGCACCTTGGCGATGGCCGCCGTCTGGCGCACGGATTTCAGGATCTGCGCGGCCTCGGCCTTCATACCGTCTGTCGCAGCCGTGGCGTCTTTCACCATCGCCTCAACCGCAGCGGTTTGCGTGCCAGCGTCGTTGCTGGATTGCAAGGCGCGGACCTGTTCTTGCAACTGACCCAGCGCTGCAGCCTGTTCAAGCATTTGGGCCGCAGACATGCCGCCTTCGCCGATCGGAACGGATTCAAGCGCCTTCAGCCGCGATTCCAGCGTGGTCAGGCGGGCATCCAGCGGGGAAAGATCAACCGGAGCAGGTTGCGCGGCGAACTTTGCCGCAAGATCGGCAATTTGTGCCTGCACGTTTGCGTCGGGCCGGGGGGCGGCGGTGAGGGCCGCCAAATCGGTCTTGAGGGCGGCAATTTCGGCCTCTTGCGCGGCGATCTGCGCTTGGGTGCCGCTGGTGCTGAACAGGGGCCAACCCGCCGGGACAAGCTGTGCCACCCCAAACCCGGCAGCCGCGGCAAGCACCCCGCCGGTGAACGGCCCCCAGAACCCACCCCGCCGCTGCGCTGGTTCGGGCTTTGCCATCGGGGCATCCAC
>CAMFLG010000344.1 GCA_945957495.1 uncultured Pseudorhodobacter sp.
GGCATCACCAAGGTGTTCGGCGACAAGACCATCGTGCGGGATTTCGATCTGCGGGTGTTGCGTGGCGATCGGGTGGCCTTTGTCGGCCCGAACGGCATTGGCAAGACCACCTTGCTGAAAATGCTGACCGGAGAGATTGAACCGGATTCCGGCAGCGTCAGTCTTGGCACCAACCTTGAAATTGCGGTGTTCGATCAGGCGCGGGCGCGGCTGGACCCCGATGCGACGCTGTGGGACAGTTTGACCAATGATCCGCTGATGCGGGTGTCGGGATCGTCCGATCAGGTTCTGGTGCGCGGCACGCCCAAGCATGTGGTGGCGTATCTGAAGGACTTCCTGTTCGACGAACGGCAGGCGCGCGCGCCGGTGCGGTCGCTTTCGGGCGGGGAAAAGGCGCGGCTTTTGTTGGCCAAGCTGATGGCGCAGCCGTCGAATCTGTTGATCATGGACGAACCCACCAACGATCTGGATGTGGAAACGCTGGATCTGTTGCAGGATATCTTGGGCGATTACGACGGCACCGTGCTGCTGGTCAGCCACGACCGCGATTTCATCGACCGCATTGCCACCTCGACCATTGCGATGGAAGGGCGCGGGCGGGCGACGGTGTATCCCGGCGGGTGGTCGGATTATCAGGCGCAGCGGGTGGTGTCGGGCGCCATTCAGACGGCGGACAATTCGGCGAAATCCGCGGCCCCGGTTGCGGGCAAGCCTGCGGCGAAGAAGGCCGATGGCTTGACCTTTACCGAGCGCAAACGGCTGGAGGCCTTGCCTGGGCTGATCGAAAAGCTGGAGGCAGAGATCGGGCGTCTGGCCGATTTCCTGTCTGATCCCGAGATGTTCACCAAAGAGCCGGTGAAATTCCGCAAGGCGGGCGAGGCGATGTCGGAACGGCAGGCACAACTGGCCGCCGCCGAAGAAGAATGGCTTGATCTGGCCGCGCGCGATTGAGGCCATCGGCCAAAAATGGCCGATTTCAGGGGCCGCATCGGCGAAACTGTACCGATGCGTTCACTAATGGGTGAGGCCTACTGGCAAGTTGCGGATCAAGCTCCGATATAGCGTCCAAGCCGTGCAGCAACTGTGCGGCGCCGCCGCGCAGCGCAGACTGCCGGGGAAGAGTAGTGGACGAAAACAGGAGTTTCCAAATGAACAAACTTGCAGCTCTCGCGCTTGGCGCGACCGTATTGGCGCCTTTCGCTGCCACGGCTGGTGGTGTGAACGCCCCAGTGGCAGAGCCGGTCGTTGCGGCTCCGGTTGCGGTGGTTCCGGTGGTTGTGACCCCGGATTGGACCGGCTGGTACGGCGGTGCGTCGCTGGGCTATGGTTCGGTCAGCGCAGGCGATGGCTATGATGGCAGCGGCGCCCTTGGTGGCCTTCTGGGCGGCTATCGCCACGATTTCGGCACTTGGGTTGGCGGCGTTGAAGCCGATTACGACTGGTCGAACATCTCTGTGGACAATCTGCCCGGCGGTAGCCTTGATTCGGTCTATCGTCTGAAACTGCAGGCGGGTGCCGATCTGGGCAAAACCTTCGTCTACGGCACCGCCGGTATTGCGCGCGGCACGATCAGCCTGGACGGCAATGATTACAGCAGCAACGGCTGGGTGGCCGGTGTGGGCGCGGACTACGCCATCAACGACAAATGGCTGGTCGGCGGCGAAGTGCTGTACAATCAGTTCGACAACTTTGCCAACACCAACGTGGACGGCGACATGACCACGATCAAGGCGCGTGTGGCCTATCGGTTCTGATCCGATCTTTCTGTAACATCCCGAACGGGCGCGCTGTAAAGGCGCGCCCGTTTGCGTTTTGGCTTGGGCGGTTCAGGCCATCAGATCGGCCACAACCTGCGGAATCATCATCACATCGTCCCGGGTGCAATCAAATTGACCGACCTGCACGCGGATCACATAGGCGTCGTCGTGGCGGGTTTGGGTCAGATAGATCCGGCCATCGTCATTGATGCGGTTCAGCAGCGATTCGGTTTCCGCCTGTGTTTCCAGCGCGAAGGAAAACAGCGACAAGGACGGCGCGGTGGTGATCGTCACCCCGGGCAGGGCCGCCAGCGCCTGTGCCGCCTCATTCGCCCAGGTGACATGGTTGCGGATGCGGCTGCGCAAGCCTTCCAGCCCATAGGCGCGCAGGGTGAACCACAGTTTCAACGCCCGAAAGCGGCGGCCCAAGGGGACGGTCCATTCGTTGAAATTCACCACCTCTTCCCGCCCGGCAGTTTCCAGATAGCTGGGGCGCAGGCCAAGGGTTTTCACCTGTGGCGTGGGATCGCGCAGGAACTGAATGGCGCAATCAAACTGCGCCCCCAGCCATTTATGCGGGTTGAACACGATGGAATCGGCGCCCTCTACCCCGGCCCAAAGGCTGCGGAATTCAGGGCAGATCATCGCACTTCCGGCCCAGGCGGCATCGACATGCACCGGCAGGCCGTGGGATTTGGCCACTGCGATGCAATCGGCGATGCGGTCGAACGCGCCGATCGAGGTGCCACCGGCGCAGAGGATTACCCCGGCGGGGATCATCCCTGCGGCCTTGTCGGCGGAAATGGCCTGTTCCAGCGCCTGCGGGTCCATCGAATAATGGGAATCGGTTGCGATCTTGACCAGATTGTTCTGCCCAATGCCCGCCACGCGCACGGCCTTGTCCACCGAGGAATGGGTTTGCGCGCTGGCATAAAAGCGCAAGGCAGGCATACCAGTCAGACCAGCGATGTTGCCGGCAAAGTCGGTGGCCTGTTCGCGCATGGTCAGAATGGCCGACAGGGTGGCCGTGGTGGCGCTGTCATGGATCGTTCCAGTGAAATCTGCGGGCAGGCCCAAAGCGTCGCGCAGCCAGGTGATCATCACCTGTTCCACCTCTGTCACCGCAGGCGAAGTTTGCCACAGCATGCCCTGCGCGGCCATGGCATTGGCTAGCTGTTCGGCCAGCATTGAGGCGGGCGAGGCGTTGGCGGGGAAATAGGCGAAAAAGCGCGGGTGCTGCCAATGGGTGATACCGGGGGGAACGATGCGTTCGAAATCGGCGAAGATCGTCTCGATGGGTTCAGCGGCCTCGGGCGCCTGCTGCGGCAATTGCCGGGAAATCGCGCCGGGGATCAGCGGCGCGCGCACTGGCTGATCGCGCAGGCCCGCGTGATAGCCATGTGCCCAGTCGGCGGCGTGTTTCGACCAGATCCGCAGATCATCGTGGTTCATGGCGGCCTCTTTGCTTGGGTATTTATGTTAACTTGTTAATCAGTTTTGCCGCCGTGTCAAACCGTAGGGAACGTTCCAAGGGCCGCCTGAAGTTTCTTGGGCAGGCTGGCGCGGATCAGCCGGTAAGAGGTGGTGATCCGTTCGCGGAACTCTTCCTCGGTCACGATGCCCCAGGGCAGGCGCACCCAGGAGGCGTGGAAATACGGGGCCTTCAGGGCGCGGCCCATCTCGATCAACAGCGATGCCGTCTCGACACTGTCGCATTTCACCGCAACGCCGTGATCCTCAACCGCGCCTACAACGGCGAACATCTTGCCGCCGACCTTCCACGCATCATGGCCGCCGCCCCAGGGATCGGAATGGGTGGCACCGGGCAGGGTGGCGGCATGGGCGTTGACAAGGGCGCGGGTCATCTGACGAGGATAGCGCCAGAGGCGCTGCGTAGGAAGAGGCTTGGCGGCGCCGGATTTGGGCGCTAAAAGGGCCGCATGGAACCTATGGGCACCTTTGGCATTCGCTGCATTCCCTGCTGACAGCAGTCACGCGGGCCCATCATCTATTCCCTGAACAGGATCAAGCTGATAGACCCGCGCCGGGAGCGCGATTGCGAAGATATTGGCGGGAACGAAGGCGATGGTGACGATCAGACTGCACAACACCAAGACGCGCACGAAAGAGGATTTCGTGCCGATTGATCCGAAGAATGTGCGGATGTATGTCTGCGGCCCAACGGTTTATGACCGCGCCCATCTGGGCAATGGCCGCCCGGTGGTGGTGTTCGACACGCTTTATCGGCTGCTGCGGCATGTCTATGGGCCGGATCACGTCACCTATGTGCGCAATTTCACCGATGTGGATGACAAGATCAACGCAACCGCGCAGGCGCGCAAGGCGGCGGGCGATCCGCGGCCCCTGGAGGCGTTGATCCACGAGCGGACCGAGGAAACCATCGGCTGGTATCACGCCGATATGGACGCGCTGGGGGCGTTGCGGCCCAATTTCGAGCCGCGCGCGACGGACTTTATCG
>CAMFLG010000345.1 GCA_945957495.1 uncultured Pseudorhodobacter sp.
CCCCCCCGACTAGTCGTCGGCAGCGTCAGATGTGTATAAGAGACAGATCCAGTCCATCGTCGCGGCGCCGTCATGGACTTCGCCGATCTTGTGGGACTTGCCGGTATAGTAAAGAATGCGCTCGGAAGTCGTGGTCTTGCCGGCATCAATGTGGGCAATGATGCCGAAGTTACGATAGCGTTCGAGCGGATAATCGCGTGCCATGATGACCCCTTACCAACGGTAGTGGCTGAACGCTTTGTTTGCGTCGGCCATTTTATGGGTGTCTTCCCGCTTTTTGACGGCGGTGCCACGGTTGTTGACGGCGTCCGACAGTTCGGCAGCCAGACGCTCTTCCATGGTGTTTTCGTTGCGCTTGCGGGCAGCGATGATGAGCCAACGGATGGCCAGAGCTTCGCGGCGCTCGGAACGCACTTCAACCGGAACCTGATAGGTTGCACCACCCACGCGGCGCGAACGCACTTCGAGGGAGGGCTTTACGTTTTCCAGCGCTTCGTGGAAGGCGGAAATCGGCTCGCGCTTCAGACGGGTCTGAACGCGGTCAAGGGCGCCATAAACGATCGATTCCGCGACGGATTTCTTGCCGTCGAGCATCAGGTTGTTCATGAACTTGGTCAGAACCCGATCACCATACTTGGCGTCAGGTAGAATTTCGCGTTTTTCAGCGGCGTGACGACGTGACATGTGATGACTTCCTTACTTCGGACGCTTCGCGCCGTATTTCGACCGGCGTTGACGACGTTCTTTGACGCCCTGGGTATCCAAAACACCACGCAGGATGTGGTAGCGGACACCCGGAAGGTCTTTTACGCGGCCGCCACGGATCAGAACCACAGAGTGTTCCTGAAGGTTGTGCTTTTCGCCGGGAATGTAGGAAATCACTTCGAAACCGTTGGTCAGGCGCACTTTGGCGACTTTCCGCATAGCGGAGTTCGGCTTTTTCGGAGTGGTGGTGTAAACGCGGGTGCAAACCCCACGTTTTTGCGGGCAAGATTCCAAGTGTTGCGACTTGGACTTTCTTACGACCGGTGACCGCGGTTTGCGGATCAACTGTTGAATAGTCGGCATGCACGTTCCTCGTGTTGCGCTGTCAATACTCGCCCCGCGCTTCGGGGCACTGCTTCTCGACGTCCTCTTGCGCGAATCGCAAAAAGATAAAACCGCTTCGTCCCCGAAACGGGGGCGGCGCGGTGGAATTCCAGAGGATCGGGGCTGTTCGCCCGGATCGTGACCACATCAAGCTTTTAGAACCCTTGGCCAAGCATCGGATGCACAGCCGCAAGTGAGCGGGCTGATAGAGGGAGTCGGGCGGGAAGTCAACAGCCTGCGGTCACGCCGCGGGCGCGGGTGGCGGGCTGTCGCGCAGCAACAGCGGTTTGGCCAGAACCGCCGCGATCAGCGCGGTAAAGGTCCAGGCCAACAGCACATCCGACAGGAAATGCCCGCCCGCCGCCACGCGCTGAAACCCCACGAACAGCAGCATCAGCAGGGTCAGCCCCTGCCCCGCGCGGTAGGTGGCGGGCGACAGCCGATCGCGGAAAAACTCCAGAATCACCAGAGCACTGATCGCCAGCGCCATCGACCCCGACCCTTCGCCAGAGACGAAAGAGCAGTTCTTGGCGCATTGATCGCTGATCTGGTAAAACGGCGTAAAATTCGCCTCGCCGCCGAACTCTGTCACCGCCGTTGGCCGGGCGCGGCCCCAATAGGCCTTGAGCACCGCGTTCACCAGCAACCCCGGCCCCAACAGGAACAGCGCCAGCACGAAACCCCAGATCCGCGACGGCAGGCCCAGCGCCCAGCCTCTGCGAAACAGGCTGACGATCAACCCGATCAGCGCCAGCAGCGGCGAAAGGTTTTGCAGGCTCCACAGCGCGTTGCGCAAACCCTCGACAACTGCATTGTGGATGATCGGAAAACCGCTGGCATCGTGAAACAGGCCCGACACGGCAAGGTCAATCCCCGGCCAAATCCCGAAGATCACGAACACCGCCCCGGTCAGGGCCAGCAGCACCGGAATTGTGCGCCGATCAGTCAGCATAAAGGCACCCCACATCGACGATATAGGCCGCGCGCCCCCATTTCGAATAGGCGCCCCCCATCGGGTCCAGCGCGATCGGCGTGGGCGTGGGCGTGCAGTCTGGCGGGGTGGTGGCAATCACCAGAATCGGCCCGCTCAGCCCATCAGGCAGGGGGTAACGCTGTTCATAATGGTTTTCCGGGCGCCGCCCCTTCGGTGCGGTCGCATAAACCGTCAGGCCCGCATCGCGCCCGGTGTAGAACAGATCGGCCAGAATATCGCGGTTGTCGGTGTAGATCGGCAGATTGCCGTTCTGTCTGGAAATCGCGATGATCTGATTGGTGAAACTTGCCCGGCCAAGCTGGCGGTCCAGCAGTTTGACCTTCCCGTCGAGGCTGATGTCGGTGAAAATCACCAACAGCGGCATGATCACCGCAATCGCGCCATTCACCACGAATGACGCGGTGATCCAGCGGCGATGCCCGCTCAGCACTGCCACGGCCAGAAGGCTGCCCGCGAAAAACGCCGCCACCGCCCAATTCGCCTGCGCCTCACCCAACAACGCCTGCACCGTGACCACGGCCAGCGGCGGTACGATGAAGGGCCACAGCCCCGCGCCACGTCCCGGCTGCCAAAGCCCGATCAACAGCGCCCCGAACACCACCGGCCCCGCCACGGCAAACTGGCTGAGCAGAAACTCCACCGCGCCCATCGGATGCAGCGCCGCCAAGGGATTGTCCTGCCGCACCCAGCCGACATTGTCCGCCGTATGCGAAAATGTCGTCAGCTGATGGTTCAGGTTCCAGACGATATTGGGCGAAATCACCACGGCAAAAGCCAACAGCAACAGCCCTGCGTTGACCCAACCGATCCGCCCCTCACGCCGCAGCGCGGCCAGCGCCACGCCGATCAGGAAATAGATCGCCGCATATTTCGCCATGAAGGCCACGCCAATCGCTAGGCCCGCCAACAGCGCAAAGCGGCGGCTTCGGGTTTCGGTCAGGCGATGGTGGAAATACAGGGCCGCCGCAAAGAACGGCGCCATCACCGTATCGGTGGAAATCAGCAAACTGCCCAAGGCCGCCATCGGCAGCGTCACATAAACCGCCGCCACCAGCACCGCCGCCCGCCCGTCCAGCCGCCGCGCCGCCCAGGCCGCCAGGATCAGCGCCGTCGCCCCGTGCAGCGCCGCCCCGGGCATCCGCACCCAGAACACGGAATCGCTGCCCGCCAAGGTGGTGACTGCCCCGATCAACCAACCGATCAGCGGTGGCTTGGAATAATAGCCAAAGGCAAACTCTTGCCCCCACAGCCAGTATTGCGCCTCGTCCACATAAAGATCGGTGGCGTCAAAGGCCAGCAACAGCCAGCGCAGGGCGGTCACGCCCAGCACGATCCCAAGGGCCGGGCGCACCCAGGCCTTGCCGTCAGCTGATGCGACTGGCTGCGGCATGCTTGCGAATAAGCCAAAGGTTGCGACTGTAGACCACCACGCCCGGCAACTGCCCAAGGATGATGACCAGATCCAGCTTGTGAATGCCATAGGCCAGCACGATCAGCCCGCCAGAGATCGAAAGATACCAGAACGCCACCGGCATCACCGATTTGCCCGCCCGTTCCGAGGCGATCCATTGCACGATAAACCGGGCGGTGAAGGCCAATTGGCCCATCAGCCCGACCGCCAGCCAGATCGCATCCTTCGGGTTGCCCGCCCCCAGCTTGGTCAGCAATTCCTGCATCATTTGGCGCGATCCGCCTCGACCACAGGCCGCGCCTTTTTCTTGCGGCGCAAAAGCCAGGCCACGCCCATCATATCGACGATGCCAACCAAGGCCCGCTGCAAGTTGGAATAATTCGACCGCCCCGCCCCGCGCGGGCGATGGCTGACATCCACATGCGCCACCTGCCAGCCATCGCGCGCAAACAGCGCCGGAAGATAGCGGTGCATGTGATCGAAATAGGGCAGGTCCAGAAACGCCTCACGCCGGAACGCCTTCAGCCCGCAGCCGGTGTCGCGCGTGCCGTCCTTCAGGATCCAGCCGCGCAAGCCATTGGCGAATTTCGAGGCGAATTTCTTCGACCAGGTATCCTGCCGGCCCACCCGCTGCCCGGCCACAAGTCCGATCTTGCCGGTGCTGTCGTTCAGCAAGGTGGCGGCCAGTTTCGGCAATTCCTCAGGCGGATTCCTGTCTCTTATACACATC
>CAMFLG010000346.1 GCA_945957495.1 uncultured Pseudorhodobacter sp.
CCATCGGATTGGCTGAAGAAAGCCATCGACCGTATCGACAAACCGGGTGGCGACATTGACACAATATCGAAACGTCTGGCCTATATCCGCACTTGGACCTATGTTGCGCAGCGCAAGGCTTGGGTAGAGAACGAAAGCCATTGGCGCGAGGAAACCCGCGCTGTAGAAGACCGCCTGTCAGATGCGCTGCATGCAGCCCTGACTCAACGATTTGTCGATCGGCGCACCAGCGTTCTGCTGCGGCGATTGAAACAGAAGGAGACCCTCGTGGCCGAGGTGAATGACAAGGGCGAAGTGACGGTAGCAGGCGAATTCGTCGGCCGCCTTGAGGGGTTCCGTTTCAAGCAGGACGCGACCGCTTCCACGGATGAGGCGGCAACGCTGCGGGCAGCGGCCTTTGCGGCGCTGAAACCGGAATTCCATCTGCGCGCGGACCGTTTCTATAACGCGCCCGATACCGAATTGGACTTTACCGAGCAGGGGGGCCTGATGTGGGGCACTCAGGCGATGGGCAAGCTGATCAAGGGCGCCGAACCGGCGCGCCCCACGGTTGAAGCCTTTGTCGATGAAGAGGCCGGGCCGGATGTTGCCGACAAGGTACGCCGCCGTCTGCAGCATTTCATTGACCGCAAGGTTGCGGCCAACTTTGAACCCCTGCTGGCGATGAGCCGCGATGAAACCCTGACGGGGCTTGCGCGCGGCTTTGCCTTCCGTCTGGTTGAAGGTCTGGGCGTCATTCCGCGCGATACCATTGCCAACGAGGTCAAGGATCTGGACCAGGAGGCGCGCGGCGCCCTGCGCAAGCATGGCGTGCGCTTTGGCCAGTTCACCGTGTTCCTGCCTGCGCTCTTGAAACCCGCGCCGACGCGGCTGCGGCTGGTGCTGTGGTCGCTGTGGAACGGTCTGGATGAATTCCCCGAAAGCCCGCCGCCGGGTCTGGTGACGATCCCGAATATCGCGGCCGTGCCGAAGATGCATTACACGCTGGCGGGCTATCACCCGGCAGGCGCGCGCGCCATCCGCATCGACATGCTGGAACGGCTGGCCGACATCCTGCGCACCAAAGACAGCCGCGCGGGATTTGAGGCGACGCCCGACATGCTGTCGATCACCGGCATGACGCTGGAGCAGTTCAGCGATCTGATGGGCGGTCTGGGCTACAAGGGTGAAAAGGCCGAACGCGCCAAGGTCAAGGCGGCGCCGGTTCCGGTGCCCGTCGATCCCGATGCGCCGATCCAGCCGATCCCCGAGGGCGAATCGGCTTTCGTGCAGCCCGATCCAGAGGCCGCACCAGAGATGGAGGCGTTCTACACCTTCACCTGGGCGCCGAAACCGCGCCCGCGTCCCGAACGCCCGGCCCGCGCGCCGCGCCCCGAGGGAGAGGCCGCGAAATCCGACCGTGGCCCGCGCGAAAACCGCGGCCCGCGCCCGGACCGTGGACCGCGCAAAGACGCGGAGCCGCGCAAGGAAGGCGAACCGCGCCCCGAACGCGCGCCGCACTCTGAGCGCGCTCCACGTCCCGAGGGCGAACACCGCCGCGACGACAAGCGCGATCCCTAGGGCCATGGCGGCAAACCGGGTGGCAAGCCCGGCCATGGCAAGCGTGACGACCGCGACAACAAGGCGAAATCCTTCGAATCACGCCCGCCGCGTCCTGAAAAACCGATCGACCCGGACAATCCCTTCGCCGTGCTGATGGCGCTCAAGAACAAGGTCTGATTGGCCGGCCCGGGGGCAAAACCTAACGCCAATGTCCAGCCAAAGCTGCGGCTGGACAAATGGCTTTGGGCCGCCCGCTTTTTCAAATCCCGCGATCTGGCCGCCGAGGTGATCTTGTCCGGCCATTTGCGCCTGAATGGCCAGCATTGCCGCAAGCCCGGCCACGGTGTCAGCATGGGCGACGTACTGACCTTTCCGCAGGGGCGTCGCATCCGGGTGATCCGTGTGCAAGAATTGGGCGAACGGCGCGGACCGGCCAGCGAAGCCCAGGAACTTTATCACGATCTTGCCCCAGAGGCCGATGCGCCGTCATCGCCGCTTGAATGATCCGCCGGGGTTCGGTAGTCAGACGGCGCGGAAATAGGAGCCTTCAGCCATGACCTATGTGGTGATCGATAACTGCATCGCCTGCAAATACACCGACTGCGTCGAAGTCTGTCCGGTGGATTGTTTTTACGAAGGCGAAAACATGCTGGTCATCCATCCGGATGAATGCATCGACTGCGGTGTTTGCGAACCGGAATGCCCGGCAGATGCGATCCGCCCCGATACCGAACCGGATATGGAGGCATGGGTCACTTTCAACCGGAAATATTCGGAAATGTGGCCGGTGATCGTGACCAAGAAGGATCCGCTGCCCGAGGCGACCGAACGCGATGGCGAAACCGGCAAACGCGACAAGTACTTTTCCGAGGCGCCGGGGCAGGGCGGCTGAAACAAATATTCCACCCGATTCGGTAACAAATGTTTCACGAATTGGGTAGGAACGGGAAAATATTGCAATTCCAACGCATAACGGCTCCGCCAGGCGGTGTCGTGCCTGTTGGAATCAGGCCAATTTTGTGTTAAACAGGCGTTACAAATAAACACGGATGCCTGCACACACCGCAAAGCTGCCCGCTTGTGGTTAAAATCTAGTCTGAAAATATTACCGTTTGGCCGGGGGGCAACCCTACGGGCGGTGATTTTTTCGTGCCGGATGGGCTCCTGCCGAGGAAGCGAATGCATGACCAAAACGAAGAAGCCTGAGTTTCGTCCGAACGAGTTTGTGGTTTATCCGGCCCATGGGGTTGGCCGCATCATTTCCATTGAAGAACAGGAAATCGCGGGCATCCATCTGGAACTGTTCGTCATTTCCTTTGAAAAGGACAAGATGACGCTGCGGGTTCCCACCCACAAGGCGACGGATATTGGCATGCGGTCGCTGTCTACGCCCGACATGGTGTCGAAGGCGCTGGACACGCTGAAGGGCAAGGCCCGCGTCAAACGCGCGATGTGGTCGCGCCGGGCGCAGGAATATGAACAGAAGATCAACTCGGGCGATCTGATGGCGATTGCAGAGGTCGTGCGCGACCTGCACCGCAGCGATGATCAGCGTGAACAATCCTATTCCGAACGTCAGCTGTACGAAGCGGCACTTGAACGTCTGACGCGCGAAGTCGCGGCAGTGTCCGGTGTGGACGAGGCGGGCGCGCAGAAGAAGGTCGGCGATGTGCTGGTGGGCCGCGCCGCCTGAACGCGGATCGACGGTGTGAAAGGGCGGCCCCGGTGGCCGCCCTTTTCATTTGTCGGGCCCGTCCATCGCCATCTTGGCCATCGTCTCAACCGGCGAGTCATCGGGTGCCATCGGGCGCACCTCATACAGCACGTCGATCAGCGCGGTTTCCAGATCGCGATCCAATTGCTTGGCACGTTCGACATAGGCCTCGTTCAGATGCACCGGCTGGCCCGGCACCCAGACCTTCGCCAGATCCAGCATGGCCGAACGGTCAACCCGGTAATAGGCCTGGCTTACCTTTGACGCCTCGTATTCGGAAAACCCCATATTTTCCAACACATAGCGTCCGGCGCGGATCGAGCTGTCGAAGGTTTCGCGCACGATGTCATTGGCGCCGGCCTGATACAGCTCGTACACATGCACCCGGTCGCGGGCGCGGGCGACGATGTGAATGTCGGGCCTGCGTGATCGGGCATAGCGCACGATGCGGATGGCGGTTTCGTTGTTGTCCACGGCCACCACCAGCACCTGCGCCTCGCCCAAACCGGCAGCCTCCAGCAGTTCCGGCCGCGATGGGTCGCCAAAGAACCCCTTCACGCCAAAGCGGCGCATGGTTTCCACGCTGGCCATATCGTTGTCCAGAACCACTGTCGGGATGCCAGAGGTGCGCACCAGCCGGTTGACCACCTGCCCGAATCGCCCAATGCCCGCCACGATCACGCGACCCTTTTCGTTGATCTCATCGGGCGCAACCTCGACCGCCTTGGTGGCAAAGCGTTTGACCAGCCAGTCATAGGCAATGAACAACAACGGTGTCAGCAGCATCGACAGGCTGATCACCAAAAGCCCCATCTGCCCCACCGCCAGCGGCAGGGCGCCTTCGGTGCGGGCGAAACTGATGATCAGAAAGCCGAACTCGCCCCCCTGCGCCAAGCTAAGCGAAAACAGCCAGCGGTCGTGCCGTTTCAGCCGGAAGGCAAAGGCGATGCCCAGCAGGATCAC
>CAMFLG010000347.1 GCA_945957495.1 uncultured Pseudorhodobacter sp.
AGCCCAGCCCATCCAGCAGGGCCGCGCGCACCTGCGCATCGTTTTCACCGATGCCGCCGGTGAAGGCGATGCCATCCAGCCCGCCCATGGCCGCAATCATCGATCCGGCATGGCGCACCAGCCAGTAACAGAAATGATCAATCGCAAAGCGCGCCTCAACCGTGCCCTCAGCGTGCAACCTGCGCATGTCGCTGTGCCCGCCCAGTGCCAAGAGGCCGCTTTCCCGGTTCAGGATGCGCGACGCACCGACAATGCCATGCACCTCTGCCAGCCGCAACACCGCGTTGCCGTCTATGGTGCCTGTACGCGTGCCCATCGTCACCCCGTCCAAGGGCGAATAGCCCATGGTCGTGGCCACCGATTGGCCATCGCGGATGGCACAAAGCGAGGCGCCGTTGCCAAGATGCAGCGCCAGCAGTCGCCCGGGCAACCGGCCCGTGGCGCGCAGGGTTTCCACCATTCCGGCATAGCTTATCCCGTGAAAGCCATAACGCCGCAGGCCACGCCGCCGTTCAGCCAGCGGCAAGGCGTAGGTCACGGCAATCTCGGGATTGGTGGCGTGAAAGGCGGTGTCAAAGCTGGCATATTGCGGCAGGTCGGGGGCGAGTGCCGCCAGCGCCCGCATTGCCATAAGGTTAGCCGGGTTGTGCAGGGGGGCCAGTGGCACGCAAGCCTCAATCTCGGCCATCGTCGCCTCGGTCACGCGGCAGGCAGAAGTCAGGGTTGCGCCACCATGTACGACCCGATGTGCCGCCGCCGTCAAGGATGCCACCGGCACCCCCTCTTCCGCCATCGCGGCGAAGGCCAGTTCCAGCGCCGCCTTGTGGTCTGGGGCTGCACACGCCTGATCGGTTTTGCCGATCCTGATGCGGGCATCCCCCGCAATTTCCGTCACCGAGCCCGACAAAACCGGGCGCAGCATGGCATCAAACACCACCAGCTTGATCGAGGATGACCCTGCATTGACGACCAGCATCATTCACATGACCGCCTTGACCAAGCCAACGGTCGCCAAGGCCGCCAACAGCCCGATGGCGAATTTGCGGAAATCCTGCGGATCGGTGTGCAGGAAATGCCTGCTGCCCAGCCAGTTGCCCAAAAACACCATCGGCAGCGCCCACAGGCTGGCCCAAAGCGTGTCCCAACTGACCATGCCATGCCAGAAATACAGTGGCGCCGAAAAGATATCCAGCAAGGGGAAATAGGCCACAAGCGTCGCCCGGAACACTGCGGCCGGAATGGTCTGCGCGGCAAAGAACGCAGCCACCGGCAGACCGCCCATGCCCGGCGCATTCGCCAGCCCCGAAATCACCCCGACCCCCAGATTGACCGGGCCGCGCAACTCGCGGCCAAACTGCCAGCCGGCAAACAGGATCAGGCACATCAGCAGCACATAGCCGGAAATCACCGCCCGCGCCGCGTCTTCGGAAATCGAGGTCAGCGCCCACAGGCCAAGCGGCATCCCCACCGCTGCACCCGCCATCAGATAGCCAACCCGGTGCCAATCCACGTTGGGGCCAACGCCCTTCCACGCCTGCACCGACATCAACGCCTCGCAGATCACCACCACGGCCACAAAATGCAGCGGATTGGTGACGATGCCAGAGGCCGCAATCACCATCGCCGAAAAGCCGAAACCCGAATAGCCGCGCACAAAGGCCGAAACCAGAATGGCCACGGCCATGAAGGCCGCGGCACCATAACCCAGATCAAAAGGCAGGATCATGCCTTTTGCGGGCGCATGTCGGCGGCGGAAATCCCCGCCACCTCGACCGGTTTCTTCATCGCATCGCGGCGGAACGGCTCGCCAAGTTCCTGGTTGATCATCGCCTCGATCAGCGTGGTCTTGCCGTTGTTCATCTGATCGTCGATCGCCTTGCGCAGGGCCGCCGTCAATTCGTCCATCGTGCGCGCCACAACGCCCTGCAACCCACAGGCCTTGGCAATTCCGGCGTAAGACACCTGCGTGTCCAGTTCGGTGCCGACGAAGTTGTCATCATACCACAGCGTCGAATTGCGCTTTTCCGCGCCCCACTGGTAGTTGCGGAACACCACCTGCGTGATCGCAGGCCATTCCTCGCGGCCAATCGCCGTCAGTTCCGTCACTGCAATGCCAAAGGCGCCGTCGCCGGAAAAGCCCACCACCGGCACATCGGGGCAGCCGATCTTGGCCCCCACCACCGACGGCAGACCATAGCCACAGGGGCCAAACAGGCCCGGCGCCAGATATTTCCGGCCCGCCTCAAAGGTCGGATAGGCATTGCCGATGGCGCAGTTGTTGCCAATGTCAGAGGAAATGATTGCCTCTTTCGGCAGCGCCGCCTGAATAGCGCGCCATGCCATACGCGGGCTCATCCATTCCGGCTTGGCCGCACGCGCGCGCTGATTCCATGTGGTGCCAACATCGTCGTCCTCATGGTCCATCGACGACAACTGCTGTGCCCAGGCCGATTTTGTCTGTGCGATTTTTGCTTTGCGTTCCGTGCGCCCATGGTCACCTGCGGTAGAGGCCAATCGCGCCAAAACCGCCTCGGCGACCTTTTTAGCGTCGCCGACAATGCCAACAGTAACCTTCTTGGTCAGCCCGATCCGGTCCGGGTTGATGTCGACTTGGATGATCTTGGCCTCACGAGGCCAATAGTCCAGCGCGTATCCCGGAAGCGTTGAAAAAGGGTTAAGCCGGGTACCAAGACACAGTACCACATCTGCGCCTGAAATCAACTCCATTGCCGCCTTCGACCCGTTGTAGCCCAAGGGGCCCGCAAACAAGGGATGGCTGCCGGGGAAGGCATCGTTGTGCTGATAGCCCACGCAGACCGGCGCATCCAGCCGTTCCGCCAGGGCCATGCTGGCCGGGATCGCCCCGCCCAACACCACGCCCGCGCCGTTCAGGATAACCGGGAACTTGGCGGATGACAGCAGCTCTGCCGCCGCCTTGATCGCCTCTTCCCCGCCTGCGGGGCGTTCGAATTCCACAATCGCGGGCAGGTCAATGTCGATCACTTGCGTCCAGAAATCGCGCGGCATGTTGATCTGCGCCGGGGCCGAGGCGCGCTTGGCGTTGATGATAACCCTGTTCAATACTTCGGCGACGCGCGAGGGGTCGCGCACCTCTTCCTGATAGGCGACCATATCCTTGAACATCGCCATCTGCTCGACTTCCTGAAAGCCGCCCATGCCGATGGTCTTGTTGGCTGCCTGCGGCGTGACCAAGAGCAGCGGCGAATGGTTCCAGTAGGCCGTTTTCACTGCCGTGACAAAGTTGGCAATGCCCGGGCCGTTCTGCGCAATCATCATCGACATCTTGCCGGTGGCGCGGGTGTAACCATCGGCCATCATCCCGCCAGAGCCTTCATGCGCGCAGTCCCAGAAATGGATGCCCGCCTTGGGAAACAGGTCGGAAATCGGCATGAACGCCGACCCGATGATGCCAAAGGCATGCTCGATGCCATGCATTTGCAGGGTTTTGACGAAGGCCTCTTCGGTGGTCATCTTCACGGCAGTTCTCCAAATGCGGGTCGGCAGATTGTGCCTGTTCTACGCCACGCCCGAAAAGGGCATAGGGCCAGACTTGCCATCGACATAAGGCCAGCTTGCGCCGCGGGTCCGAATGCGCCCGCGCTTTCTTAGGATGGGCCATTCTGCCCCTTCACCCTGCCCGCCTTAGCCGCCCAGGGCAAGGCTCGCGGCAATCGCCCACATCGTGCAGCCGACCACCAGTTCCAGCACCACCCAGGCCTTGGGATTGGCGAACACCGGGGCCAGAAACCGCGCGCCGTAGCCCAGGGCGGCGAAGAAGCTCAGGCTGCCCAGCGCGGCGGCGATGCCAAAGGCGGCGCGGTGGGGATCGTATTGCGCGGCGATGGAGCCGAGCAGCACCACGGTATCCAGATAGACATGCGGGTTGGCCCAGGTCAGCACCAGACAGGTGGTCAGCACGCGGCCCAAGGTGGCTCCTTGCCCCTCTGTGGGCTTCAGCGCCTCACCGCCCTGCAGGGCCGCGCGGAACCGCAGCGCGCCGTAGGCCAGCAGGAACGCGACCCCGCCCCAGCGCATGGCCTCGCCCAGCCATGGCAGGCGGGCCGAGGCGAAGCCGAATCCGGTCACACCGGCGGCGATCAGGATGGCGTCGGACAGCGCGCAGGCCAGCACGACCGCGCCGACGTGTTCGCGGCGCAGGCCCTGCCGCAACACGAAGGCGTTTTGCGCGCCGATGG
>CAMFLG010000348.1 GCA_945957495.1 uncultured Pseudorhodobacter sp.
CTTGGCTGGGTCCTGACCTTCGCGATGCTGATCGTCTACTACGGCTATATCGTCCTGATCGCCTTTGACAAACAGGTTCTGTCCGCCCGCATCGGCGAAGGCGTGATGACCTGGGGCGTTCCGGTTGGTTTCGGTGTGATCGTGTTTACCGTCATCATCACGGCCATCTACGTCCGTAAAGCGAACAGCGAATTTGACGATCTGACCGAAAAGGTCCGTCGGGGAGTGTCCAAATGAAGCAACTCTTCTCTCGGGCCGCGTCGGCTGCCCTTCTCATTTCGGCACCTGCCGCCGTCTGGGCCGATGCCATTGCCCCCGGCGGCGAAAAGCAGGCGACGAACTGGACCGCGATCATCATGTTCGCCGGTTTCGTGCTGCTGACGCTGTTCATCACGAAATGGGCTGCATCAAAGACCAAATCTGCCGCTGACTTCTACACCGCCGGCGGCGGCATAACCGGGTTCCAGAACGGTCTGGCCATCGCGGGCGACTACATGTCGGCAGCCTCTTTCCTGGGGATTTCGGCGGCTGTTATGGCGTCGGGCTATGACGGCCTGATCTACTCGATCGGCTTCCTTGTCGGCTGGCCGATCCTGACCTTCCTGATGGCCGAACGGCTGCGCAACCTTGGCAAATTCACCTTTGCCGACGTGGCTGCCTTCCGCTTTGCCCAGACCCCGGTTCGTATCTTTGCGGCTTCGGGCACGCTGGTCGTTGTGGCCTTCTACCTGATCGCGCAGATGGTGGGTGCGGGTTCGCTCATCCAGCTGCTGTTCGGGCTGGACTACTGGATCGCCGTTGTCGTCGTCGGCGCGCTGATGATGATTTACGTTCTGTTCGGTGGCATGACCGCCACCACCTGGGTGCAGATCATCAAGGCGGGCCTGCTGCTGAGCGGTGCAAGCTTCATGGCGTTCATGGTGATGATGAAGTTCGGCTTCAGCCCCGAGGCGATGTTCGCCGAGGCCGTGCGGGTGAAGGCCGATCTTGCCCTTGCTTCGGGCAAGACCGCTGAAGAAGCTGCTGTTGCCGGTCAATCCATCATGGGCCCGGGCAACTTCATCAAAGACCCGATCTCTGCCATCAGCTTTGGTATGGCGCTGATGTTCGGCACCGCCGGCCTGCCGCACATCCTGATGCGCTTCTTCACCGTTCCCAGTGCAAAAGAAGCACGCAAGTCGGTGATGTGGGCGACCACCTGGATCGGCTATTTCTACCTGTTGACCTTCATCATCGGCTTCGGGGCGATCACCTTCGTGCTGACCAACCCGGATTTCATCGGTGCGGACGGCAAACTGCTGGGCGGCAACAACATGGCCGCTGTGCATCTGGCCAAAGCGGTGGGCGGCAACGTCTTCCTCGGCTTCATCTCGGCTGTGGCCTTCGCGACGATCCTTGCCGTTGTGGCTGGCCTGACGCTTTCGGGTGCCTCGGCGGTCAGCCATGACATCTATGCGACCGTTCTGAAGGGTGGCAAGGCGGACAGTGCGGCGGAACTGCGTGTGTCGCGGATCACCACGATTGGGCTTGGCGTGGTTGCTGTGGTTCTGGGCATTGCCTTCAAGAACCAGAACATCGCCTTCATGGTGTCGCTGGCCTTCGCCGTGGCGGCCTCGGCCAACTTCCCGGTGCTGTTCATGTCGGTGCTGTGGAAAGACTGCACGACCAAGGGCGCCGTCACCGGCGGTTTCCTCGGGCTGATCTCTTCGGTCGGTCTGACGATCCTGTCGCCGTCGGTGTGGGAAGCAACGCTGGGCCATGAAGTTGGCACGGCGCCGTTCCCCTACACCTCGCCTGCGCTGTTCTCGATGACCCTGGCCTTCGTTGGCATCTGGCTGGTGTCGAAAATGGACAATGGCGAACGTGCCCGCATCGACCGGGCAGGCTTTGAAGCCCAGCAGATCCGGTCGGAAACCGGCATCGGTGCCGCGAAAGCCTCGGGTCACTGATCCCGCGCCCAAAAGGGGGGCCGGTCCGGCCCCTCTTGAAAAGAACGCTCCGGCGCGTTGCGACAGCGGGCCGGGGCAATCTGGTTCGGGCCCCCACCCCGGCGTTCTTTGGAAGCCCTGCATGATGCAACAGGATACGACCAGCCCTTTGGCCTTTCTGAATTCGGTTCACCCCTATGACAGCCTGCCGCAGGACGAGTTGGCGCGTGTCGCAACCTCTTTCAGCGCCAGGCATTTTGAGGCCGGACAGTCGATCTATGAGATTGGCGCGCCCCTGCCCGGAATTTTTCTGATCATCGAAGGCTCGGTGGCCATTCTGGATGGCGCGGGCGTGCAGGTTTCGCTGCTGGGTCCGCGCAATTCCTTTGGTGAACGCGGGTTGCTGCGCGATGGGCGCGCGGCCACGGCGGCGCAAGCGTCAGAGCCCTGCATGGTGCTGGAACTGCCTGCGGCAGAGTTTCACCGCCTGATGACGGCCTTCCCGGCGTTTGAACGTTTCTTCACCCGGGGCCGCAGCGCCGACCGGCGCAATGCCGATCTGGCCACCCAGACGGTCGCCGAATTGATGGCCCGCAATCCGATCATCTGCGCACCCGAAGACAGCGTGCAACTGGCCGCAGCGCAGATGCGCGACGCCCATATCTCCAGCCTTGGCGTGGTTTCGGGCGAGGATTTCGTCGGCATTGTCACCACCCGCGATCTGACCAACAAGGTGCTGGCCGCTGGCCTGCCCGCCGATACCGCCATCGCGCGGGTGATGACGGCCAATCCGGTCAGCCTGCCACCCTCGGCGCTTGGTTCTGACGTGCTGAACCTGATGCTGGAGCGCAGCATCGGGCATCTGCCAGTCGTAGAGAATGGCCGTCTGGTCGGCATGATCACCCAGACGGATATCACCCGGTTTCAGGCGACATCCTCGGCGCAGATGGTGCGCGATGTGGTGCGCGCAACGACGGTGGCCGAACTGGCGGCGGTGACGGCGCGTATCCCGCAGCTGCTGGTGCAACTGGTGGGCGGCAACACCGCGCATCAGGTCACAACGCGGCTGATCACCGATATCGCCGATACGGTCACGCGCAGGCTGCTGGCCATGGGCGAGGCGGAAATGGGCGCTGCGCCCGTGCCTTACCTTTGGCTGGCCTGCGGCAGTCAGGGGCGGCAGGAACAGACCGGCGTGTCCGATCAGGACAACTGCCTGTTCATCGACGATGCCGCGACCGACGCCGACATGACCTATTTCGCGGCCCTGGCCAAATTCGTCTCGGACGGGTTGGCCGCCTGCGGTTATGTCTATTGCCCCGGCGACATGATGGCGACCAACCCAATGTGGTGCAAGCGCGTGTCGGTCTGGCGGCGCTATTTCCAGAAATGGATCGAAACCCCCGACCCCATGGCGCAAATGCTGTCCTCGGTGATGTTCGACCTGCGCCCCATCGGTGGCGCGGCCTCGCTGTTCACCACGCTGCAGGCGGAAACCCTGGAACAGGCGGCGGACAATACGATCTTCGTGGCGCATATGGTGGCGCATTCGCTGACACATTCGCCACCCCTTGGCCTGCTGCGCGGGCTTGCGACCTTCCGGTCGGGCGAGCACAAGAACCAGATCGACCTGAAACACAACGGCGTGGTGCCGGTGACGGAACTGGGCCGGGTCTATGCGTTGGTGGGGCAGTTGACCGCCGCCAACACCCGCGCCCGCCTGCAAGGGGCCGAGGCCGCCGGGGTGATTTCGACCTCTGGCGCGCGCGACCTGCTGGATGCCTATGACCTGATCGCGCAGACCCGGCTGGACCATCAGGCGCGGCTGATCAAGGCAGGCAGCAAGCCCGACAACTTCATGGCGCCCTCCGGCCTGTCTGATTTCGAACGCGCGCATCTGCGCGACGCTTTTGTGGTGGTGCGCAGCATGCAATCGGCCGTGGGGCAATCCCGCGGCGTCAGAATCTAGGGGGGCGCCGCCGATGCTGATGGATGTCATCGCCATGATTGCCACCGGGGCCGGGATGGTCGGCGTCGCCATGGCGCTGTGGCGTCCGCCCAAGCACCATCTGCCGGGCTGGGCCATCGCGGCGCTGTTTGGCTTTGGCATGGTGGCCTATGCGATCTGGAACGATTACACTTGGTTTCCGCGCGTCACCGGCGTTCTGCCGCCCGAAGTGGTGGTGATCGAGGCCCCGAAGGGCAGCGCGCCTTGGCGCCCGTGGTCTTATCTGGTGCCGCTGCGCCTGCGCTTTACCGCCTTTGACGGCACCAGCCTGCAGC
>CAMFLG010000349.1 GCA_945957495.1 uncultured Pseudorhodobacter sp.
CAGCAAGGAAGACCTGCAAAAGCTGGTCGAAGCTCTGGACGAAATGTGATCAACTGATCGCAGCTGATAGGGGGCCGCCCTTTGGGGCGGCCTTTTTCATTGCAACCGCAGCACTTCAACCGCCCAAATCCAACCGCGGAGTGGCCCCGATGCCCGATTTCCTGCCCGATCTGCCGGTTGACGGCATCCTCGAATGTCTCACCCGGGCGCCGGGCAATGAAATCAAATCGGGCAAATTCGACAGCCCCGATTCCGCTTCTGCTCTTGTCGCCAATGCCTTCGGCTGGTTCCTGAACCGCGCCGCCGACCTGCCGCCGCTGCCCGGCGTGCCCGCAGGCCAGGTGGCCTCGGTGACGCTAAAGGCCGAAATGCGCTTTCCCTGGAGCGGCGGGCGCCACCCTTGGCTGGATGTCGGCATCGAAACCCACACCACCCTGATCGGCATCGAAAGCAAACGCTACGAACCCTTCCGCCCGCAAAAGCTGAACGGCTTTGCCGAGGTTTATGACCGCCCGGTCTGGGGCGAAAAGATGGGCCATTACACGCAACTGCGCGATGATCTGGTGTCAGGCGAAGTCGGCTATCACACGCTGGACGCGGTGCAGCTGATCAAGGACGCCTACGGTATTTACACCCGCGCCGAAAAACGCGCGACGGGTGCGGTGCTGGTCTATCTTTATGCAGAACCACCCACCTGGAAAAGCTCTGGCAAACCCGTCGATCCCAAACGCATCTCCCTGCACCGCCGCGAGGTGGCCGATTTTGCCAAACGAGTCGCTGGCGATACCGTCACCTTCGTGCCGCTGCGCTGGGCGGACCTTCTGGATCAATGGGGCAAGCTTGAACGGCTGAAACCCCATGTCGCCGCCCTGCGCGAAAGGTTCGGCACCTTGGGATAACGCGCCCACCGCCCGTTGAAGGCCAGACAGGCCCAGCACAGCCCAATCCCTAAAATTCAATTCAAATTTTTCATCTGTTCTAAAATATCCTGCGGGGGCAGCGCCCATAGGGCGCGCGGGGGCGCAAAGCCCCCGTCTTAACCACAGTCAGGCTTCCGCCGCGTCCGCATCGCCCACGCCTTCGCTGCGCAGCACATAGACCCCCGCCGCGATGATCACGCCAATGCCGATCCAGCCCAAAGCGTCCGGCAGATCGCCCCAGAACAGCCAGCCCCACAGAATGCCCCAGAAGGCAAAGCTGAACTCGAAAGGTGCCACGACCGAGGATTGCCCGATCCGATAGGCCTGGGTCAGCAATGTCAGCCCCACCGCCGCGATGAAACCACAGGCGCACATCAGCCAGAAATCTGTCTGCGTCGGCATCACCCAACCGCGCGTCAGAAACGCCAGACTCGGATGCGCGGCCTCCGCATGTCCGCCCGCGCCGAACCACAGCGATAGCCCGGTCGCACAGAGCAGGAACGCGATATTGCCCCAGAACGCCATCGCCGCCGCGCTGTCCCGCGTGCCCATGGTGCGGGCCAGAATCATCGACAGCGCATAGGCAGCACCGCAGAAAACCGGCAACAGCGCCGCCCAGTCGAACAAGGCGCCGCCCGGCCGCACCATGATCACCACGCCGCCAAACCCCGCCGCCACCGCCAACCAGCGCCGGAAAGACACATGCTCGCCCAGCATCACCACCGACAGGATGGTGATGAACAAAGGCGCGGTGAAATACAGCGCCACCGTCGTCGGCATCGGCAGGGCCGCCAGCGCCAGATAATAGGCGGTATAGGCCAGAAAGTTCAGAACCCCGCGCCCCAGCATCGCAGGCCAGCGCGGGCTGATCAATGTGCGCAAACTGCCGTCAAAACCCCAGACAATCGCCAGCATGAAGGGAATCGCACTCAGACTGCGCAGCACCATCGCCTGATGCAGCGGATAGCTGCCCGACAGCAGTTTCAGGATCAGATCCTGCACCGAGAAAATCGCGATCCCGGCGCATAGAAAAACAATTCCACGGATATTCAAAGAGGCTTTCATGCCGCCCAGCTAGCCGCGCGCGCGGCGCAAATACTGTCCGTTTTGCGACAGCCCCGCGCCCGTCCGCGGCCATCTTTCGCCCTAGACCCCCAGCGCCCGCAATACCTTCGGCAGCTCCTCGGGCAAATCCTCGGCAATCAACCCGGGCCCAAACGACCGCGCACATTCCGCGTGCAGCCAGGCCCCCGCGCAGGCAGCCTCAAACGGCCGAAATCCCCGCGCCAACAGCCCGGTGATGAACCCCGCCAACACATCCCCCGATCCCGCCGTCGCCAACCACGGCGCGCTGCGCTCATAGGCCGCCGCGTGGATCGCGCAGCGCCCATCCGGCGCCGCAATCACCGTATCCGCCCCCTTGAACAGAACCACACATCCCGCCCGCGCCGCCGCCTCCCGGCAGGCATCCACCTTGGAATAGGCCGGACCGCTGACTGCCGGAGCCTCCAGCCTTGCCGCGATATCCGGAAACAATCGCGCGAATTCGCCACCATGCGGCGTCAGCACGCAAGCCCCATGCAGCGCCCCGAACAACGCCGGATCGCGGGACAGCAGGGTCAAAGCATCCGCATCCAACACCATAGGTCGGGGTTCACCCCGACTCCCCCCCAACACCGCAGCCACAAACCCCGCTCTGTGGGCATCCAACCCCAACCCCGGCCCGATGCTAACCGCAGTGATCCGCACATCGGCAAGAACCTCGGCCAAACTCGCCGCATCCACCGAACGCAACATCACCGCATCCAACCGCGCCGCATTCTCGGCCATCGCCTCCGGCGGCGCGGCCAGCGTCACCAGCCCCGCCCCGATCCGCAGCGCCCCGCGCGCAGCCAGCCGCGCCGCGCCGCCATGGCCCGGCGGGCCAGCAACCACCACAGCATGCCCATGCGAAAACTTGTGCCCGCCGACCTTGCGCAAATCCACCGCCGACACCGCGCATAGATCCACCACGGCCGCCGCATCACCGCGCAGCAGATCCTGCATCTGCCGCTGCAACCCGATCGGCACCACCACCAGCCGCCCGGCCATTCCGGCGCCTTCCGCCAGATAATGCCCCAGCTTTGCCCGCTCGAACGTCACAGTCAGATTGGCGCCGCGCTCGACATAGCCCGATTCCGCCCGCACCCGCCCCGAATCCGCACAGATCCCGGACAGGATATCGACCGCCACCAGCTTGCAGCCGCAGGCCTGCGCCATTTCCAGCAGGCCCCAGACCCCCGGCGCAATATCGCGCCCAAGGCCCGTGCCGAACATCGCATCCACCACCAGATCGGCGCGCTTGAAATCCTGCCAGTCCAACGCCTCCGGCCCCACCACCGCCCCGGTCCAGGCCGCCCGCGCCGCCTGCGCATCGGGGGTCAGGGTTGGCCCCAGCGCCATCACCGCCACCTCCCACCCCCACGCCTTCAACAGCCGCGCCACCACGAACCCGTCGCCGCCGTTGTTGCCCGGCCCACACAAAACCACCGCCTGCCCGGCCCCCGCCTGCAACTGCGGCCATTCGGCAAATATCGCCTCCACCACACCGCGTCCGGCGCGTTCCATCAGGTCAAGGCCAGTGACTTCGCCTGACGCTATCGCCGCCGCCTCAATCGCCCGCATCTGCGCTGCCGTCAGGATTTCGGTCATTTTTCGCGCTCAACCCTTCCCAAACCGCCCATTACAAATGCGTTCTGCACAAATATTGTGCATTCACCCCGGAAATCGGCCCCGCGCCGCCACAGGCAAAGCCTAGTCAATTGTTCCCGCCCAAGGGAAGTGGTCACTACGAAAAAGACATGAATTGCCAAGGGAGGAGAGTCGGCCCATGAAAAAGATTGAAGCGATCATCAAGCCGTTCAAACTGGACGAAGTGAAAGAGGCGCTGCAAGAGGCCGGCATCCAGGGTCTTTCCGTCACCGAAGTCAAAGGCTTTGGCCGTCAAAAAGGCCATACCGAACTGTACCGCGGTGCTGAATACGTTGTGGATTTCCTGCCGAAAGTGAAGATCGAGGTCGTGCTGACCGATGATATGGTGGATACAGCCATTGCCGCCATCATTTCGGCCGCCCGCACCGACAAGATCGGCGACGGCAAGATTTTTGTCTCGCCTGTCGAACAGGCAATCCGCATCCGCACCGGCGAATTTGGTGATGATGCTGTCTAAGCGTGACGCGGGGACGCAGCCTTGCGTTCCGCCCTTGACGTTGCACACCGCAAAAGAACTCTGACACCGGGCGATCCCGCCC
>CAMFLG010000350.1 GCA_945957495.1 uncultured Pseudorhodobacter sp.
GTGCTGGTGCGCCCCGGCGACCGGATTCCGGCCGATGGCGAGATCACCGACGGTACCTCGGGCGTAGACGAAAGCCCTGTCACGGGCGAAAGCGTGCCCAAGACGCGCGGCCCAGGGGATCCGGTTTTTGCTGGGGCGATCAACACTGAGGCAGCCCTGCGGGTCAAGGTGACCAAGGGCCCCGAGGACAACACCATCGCCCGTATCATCCGCCTTGTCGAAGAGGCCGAAGAGGCCCGCGCGCCGACCGAACGATTCATCGATCGGTTCAGCCGCTGGTATATGCCCGCCATTGTCGCCGTAGCGGCTTTGGTGGTGTTGGTGCCGCCGCTGGCTTTCGGTCAGCCTTGGGACACTTGGGTTTATCGCGGCCTTGCGCTTCTGCTAATCGGCTGCCCTTGCGCGCTGGTCATCTCAGTCCCCGCCTCCATCGCTTCGGCCATGTCCACCGGGGCGCGGCGGGGGCTCTTGATGAAGGGTGGCGCCGTGATCGAGGCTGCGGCGAAGGTCGATGTCGTGACCTTCGACAAGACTGGGACGCTGACGCATGGCCGCCCGCAAGTGACGGATCTGGTGCTGTTCGGGGCCACCACAGAAGCCGAGCTTCTGGCCGTTGCGGCAGGGGTCGAAATGGGGTCGAGCCACCCGCTCGCCATCGCCATCCTGAAGAAGGCCAAAGATGCAGGCGTGACCGCGCTGCCATCGCAGGATGCCAAGGCGCTGATGGGCAAAGGGGTTGTCGCAACCGTGGGCGGCGTGCCCGCATGGGTCGCCTCTCCGCGATACGCGATGGAGCATGGCGGGCTCGATGGCCTTGGCCTGAGGCAGGCCACGATCTTCGAAGAGGACGGCAAAACTGCCGTAGCCGTGTTCCGCGCGAAGACACCGCTTGGCCTGATCGCCATGCGGGACGAGCCGCGGGCGGATGCCAAAGACGCAGTGCGCCAGTTGACGGCCATGGGGGTGACCTCGGTCATCCTGACCGGCGACAACCCGCGCACGGCCGCTGCGATTGCCGGAAGCCTCGGGCTTAGGTTCGAGGCTGATATGATGCCCGAGGACAAGCTCGCCTACATCCGCGAGATCGGCACCAAGGGCGGCGTGATGATGATCGGCGACGGTATCAACGACGCACCGGCGCTGAAGCAGGCGAGTGTGGGCGTGGCGATGGGATCGGGCACCGATGTGGCGCTGGAAACCGCCGATGCGGCGATTCTGCGCGACCGGGTGACCGACATTCCCGCCACGATCCGCCTGTCGCGCGCGGCAATGGCCAACATCCGCCAGAACGTGACCATCGCGCTTGGACTGAAGGCAGTGTTCCTTGTGACCTCGGTATTCGGACTGACCGGCCTTTGGATCGCAATTCTCGCCGACACCGGTGCAACCGTGCTTGTGACCCTGAACGCCCTGCGGCTGCTGCGGTTCAACCCGGAACGCGAGAGCTGAGCAGATGATCTCCGGTTTTGGCTGGGCCGCGCTGGCCCTTCTCTTCGGCTATCTCGCGCTGTTTTTCTGGGGCAGCGCCCTCGCTGCACAAGCAGCCGGTCGGCCGGTCTGGCTGTTCGCGCGCGCCACAGGGAGGGACCGTTTGGCAGCGATGGGGTTCCGAATGGCCTTTGCGCTGGCGTTTTTCGGGCCGCTCCTCTGGCTCGCCGTGCCCGGGTTCCACAAGGTCGACTTGCTCTGGACCGAGGGGCGTGCTGTGCTTCTTGGCTTGGTCGGGGTCTTTGTCGCGGGGCTTGGCGCGATGGTGGCTTTTGCTGCGCAGATGTCGATGGGATCATCCTGGCGCGTCGGCGTGGTCGGCGGCGAAACCGGCGATCTGGTCTGCGGCGGGCTCTACCGGTTCAGCCGCAACCCGACGTTTGTGGGGCAAGCGGCACTGCTGGCAGGTGTTGCGATGGCGGTTCCCTCTCTCCCTACCGTCCTCGCCCCAGTCATGTTTCTCTGGTCGGCCAGCACGCAAGTGCGGTCCGAAGAGGCCGCCCTGCGCATGGCAATCGGGCCGGACTATGATCGTTACGCCGCGTCGGTCCCACGCTGGATCGGCATCAAGAGAAAGGCCGTAGAATGACCAGGGTGATGCTGATTTCGCTAATTGCTGCCGCAGTGGTGGCAGACCAGTTGACCAAGACCGCAGCGCTGTCGCTGCTGTCGCAGGGGACTGCGGTCCCGGTCCTGCCGGGCTTCAACCTTTCCCTCGGGTTCAATACCGGCGCGAGCTTTGGCATGATGGGCGGGTTCATGGCGGGTAAGCCCCTTCTGATGGCGGCGCTGACGGGCGCACTGACCATCGCCTTCGCCGTCATGGCATTCCGGGCGCAACACGCTTTGGAGCGGGCAGGCTTTGCATTGGTGGTGGGCGGGGCGCTTGGCAACATCATCGACCGGCTGCGGCAGGGTGCCGTAACTGATTTCCTTGATCTTTACTGGCGCGATTGGCACTGGCCTACGTTCAACGTCGCCGATATTGCGATCACTCTGGGCGCGGTACTGATCCTTGCTGCCTCTCTCCCCTTTCGCCGCCGCAAGGAGCCGGTTCTTGACCAAAGCTGATCCGCAATCCATGTCGCGCGACGACCTTACCTTGACTGCGGCCTTCCTGATCGCGCTGGCGGCCACGCTTGGTGCGCTCTTCATCGGAGAGGTGCTGGGTCAGATGCCCTGCACGCTCTGCTGGTATCAGCGCATTGCCATGTTCCCGCTGGTGCCGATCCTTGGCCTGTCGCTCTGGCGCGGCGATGGCATGGCTCGCGCCTATGGCTTGCCGTTGGCAATCGCCGGGCTGGCGCTGGCGGCCTGGCATTCAGGCCTTTACGTAGGGATCCTGCCCGCGCCGATCGTGCCCTGCACGGAAAATGGCCCCTCCTGCACTGGCGAGGCGCAGATGATCCTTGGCCTGCCGATCCCCTATCTCTCAGCGGTCGCCTTTGCAGCGATCCTTGCCTGTCTCCTCTTCCCGAAAGGACACCGCCCATGAACCGCCGCACCCTTCTCCTCGGGGCCTCCGCGCTTGGCCTTGCTGCCTTCGCAGGTGGCGCCTACGTGCTGACTCAGCGCCGCGCCGCCGAGGCAGAGGCAGAGGCGGCCGCCGCGGCAACACCAACCGAGGATCAGGCGCTTCTGGTCCGTGACTATTCCCCCAGCTTTGGCCCCGCCGATGCGCCGGTCACACTGGTTGAATTCTTTGACCCCTCCTGCGAAGCCTGTCGCGCTTACCACCCTGTGGTGCAAGAAATCCGCCGACAGTTTCCGACCCAGGTCCGCGTCGTGCTGCGCTACACCGTCTTCCACGAGGGCTCGGACGAGGCTGTGCGCATCCTCGAGGCCGCCCGAATGCAGGACAAGTTCGAGCCGGTGCTGGACGCGCTTCTGGAGCAGCAGCCTGGCTGGGCCGTTCATGGCTCGCCCGAGATGGATGTTGCCTGGGAGATTGCCGGGGCTGCGGGCCTCGATCTCGAAAAGGCCGAGACGGACCAGTTCTTCCCGGGGATCACGGGCATTCTGAATCAGGATGCGGCCGACGTGGAAGCCTTGGCTATCCGCCAGACGCCAACCTTCTTCCTCAATGGCAAGCGGTTGGAGAACTTCAGCGCCGACAGCCTGATCGCCGATGTGCGGTTCGCGGTTGAAAACGCGTAGTTCTCAATGAGTCGAACCTTGTAGCGACAAGGGAGCACATGGACTTTCCTGCAAACTGAGACTAACGCCTTCACCATGCGGTCAGGGTATAACACAACAAAAACCATTCGCCCGACGGCAATCTTTGTCGCGCTCGTCGTCGCGTTGTCATTGGTTTTTGGTGCCACGGCAAGGCGGGCAGCCTTGGTCACCTTCGCGCAGACCGAAGCGACTTTTGCCCAATTCATCTCGGCTGGCGGTTCTTTCGAAGATCTATGCCGCGATGGCGAATTTCCGCATCCGGGTTCTGCGTCCTGTGATGCTTGTCGCCTGCCAGATCTGACTTTGGTTCCACAAAACGTCTGTGCGGCGATGCCCCGTCGCGTGTCGTTCATCCAGACCGTGTTTCGCCCACCGACCACCCCCTTTGTTCGGTCGTTTCCTGGCCTTCCGGCCCCGGCCCGTGGTCCACCCTTGTTTGCCTGATCGAAACATTCATTCCGATCACAAGGCCGCATCCTTTCGAATGTGGCACGCAACCAAGGAAAACCGAGATGAAATTCAACGTTATTG
>CAMFLG010000351.1 GCA_945957495.1 uncultured Pseudorhodobacter sp.
TCCCAAGATAGCGCGCGTAAGACCGCACGTTGCCAGCAATGAAGCCGGGGGTTTCAAAAGCAGAGATATCGGCATTCTCGATGGCGGCGATATAGGTCGCCTTGATCTTCAACTCGCGTTGAATATCCAGCAGCGATTTGCCCAAAGTCGCCCGCTCGCCGCGCATCAGATCGCCCAGACGCAGATCAAAATCGTCAAACCCTTTTGGTTTGTCGATCTCTGGCGCCGGAGTCTTCGCTCTCCGTCCGATCATGCGCTGAGCCCCATGACTGCTACGTGTCCCCTGTCGCCAATCGGGCGACTCAATTTTTTGTGTATTGGCGAAAAGCTAGCACAGGGCAAGCGATTCTGCACACGCAGAACCGGCTTTATGCGCTGGCTTCGGCGCGATTCAGCGCACAGTGCCGCCACAGCGAATCCATCGCCTTCACCAACCGGTCGATCTGCCCCGCATCATGTACCGGCGACGGTGTAAAGCGCAGCCGTTCGGTGCCGCGCGGCACGGTCGGAAAGTTGATCGGCTGGGCATAAATACCGAAGTTTTCCAACAACATATCCGACAGCATCTTACAATGGATGGGGTCGCCCACATGCACGGGCACAATATGTGAGCCGTGGTCGATGATCGGCAGGCCCAATCCCTTCAGGCGCATCTTCAGGATGCGGGCGTTCAACTGCTGGGCATCGCGCAGGTGCTGCGCCTGTTTCAGAACCCGCACCGAAGCCGCCGCACCTGCTGCCACTGTGGGGGGCAAAGAGGTGGTAAAGATGAAGCCGGGGGCATAGCTGCGCACCGCATCCACCATCTTCGCACTTGCAGCAATATAGCCGCCAAACACCCCGAAAGCCTTGGCCAAAGTGCCGTTGATAATGTCGATCCGGCCCATCAATCCATCGCGTTCCGCGACCCCGCCGCCGCGCGGGCCATACATGCCAACGGCATGCACCTCGTCGATATAGGTCAGCGCCCCGAAGTCATCCGCGGCATCGCAGATGTCCTTGATCGGGCCAAAATCCCCGTCCATCGAATAGATCGATTCGAAGGCCACCAGCTTGGGCGCCGCCGGATCATCCGCCGCCATCAACGCGCGCAGATGCGCCACGTCATTGTGGCGGAACACCCGCTTTGCCCCGCCATTGCGGCGCACACCTTCGATCATCGAGGCATGGTTCAGCGCATCGGAATAGATGATCAGGCCGGGAAACAGTTTCGGCAGCGTGGAAAGCGTGGCATCATTGGCGATATAGGCGCTGGTGAACACCAGGGCCGCCTCTTTGCCATGCAGATCGGCCAGTTCGGCCTCCAGCCGCTTGTGGTAAACCGTGGTGCCAGAGATGTTGCGCGTGCCGCCCGACCCCGCGCCCGCCGCGTCAATCGCCTCATGCATCGCCGCCAGAACCTCGGGGTGCTGGCCCATGCCCAGATAGTCATTGCCGCACCAGACCGTGATCTCTGCTTCAGAGCCATCAGGCTTGCGCCACACCGCCTGCGGAAAATCGCCCCGGCGACGTTCGATATCAATGAACGTGCGATAGCGCCCCTCGTCATGCAGACGGGCAATTGCGGTATCAAGGGCGGCGTCAAAGTTCATAGCAAGGCTCCAAGTCTTTTGCAGGACTCTTTGTCAGATTCCCACCCACCGCCATGACTTCGATCAAGTGGCGGTAAAACGAAAGGGGGCAATTTGCCGCCCCCCGAAGGGTTTAGTTCGTCACAGCCACCGCACAGTCGGTGGCTTTTTCATTCTTGGCCGCACAGGCCGCCACCGCCGCCGCATCATCCGCGCCCACAGCCCAGGCCCCGGTGGCCTGCGAAATCGCCATCACCATCGACTTTTTCAACTCGGACTTCACCGCCGCCGTCGCATCCGAAGACAGTTGGAACCCGCGGTCTTTCCAGCCCTTCGGCTGGATGATCGCCGCCACCACGCAATCGGATTTGCCTTTCTTCTTGGCGTTGCAATCGGCCAAAGCCGCCGCAGAGGCCGCCGCGACATTGTGATAATTGGCGGCAACCACCGTCGCTTCGGTCAGCAACCCATCCTCGGGCGACATTGCAATCGCGCCGTAATACACCTGCGTCGCCCCAACCAACTCCAAGGTCTTGGCCTGATCTTCCGGCAGATTGGCCTCTGGCAGGATCACCGTTTCGCCCTTCACCGGGGCAAACAGCGCCTTCTTGGCCTCTTTGGCCGTCACCGGATCGGCCGCCGCCGCCCCCGCCAGAACCAATGCCGCGATCAGACCCGCGCCGATAGCCTTCATCCCAAACCCTCCGGTTCAAACCTTTCCGAGCTTTTACCGCAAGCCGCCGCCACTGGACAGCCCCCGCCCGAATGTTAGGCTGCGCCTTGCCAAAGAAAAACCCGGAGACCCGTGATGACCCTGGATGCTGTGCTTGCCCGCATCGACACCGACCTGCCCGCTTCCCTAGACCGGCTGATGCAGCTTCTGCGCATCCCCTCGATTTCCACCGACCCCGCCTTCAAGGCCGATTGCGCCACCGCCGCCGACTGGCTGGTCGAAGACCTGAAATCCCTTGGCTTTGACGCCTCTGCCCGCACAACCCCCGGCCATCCGATGGTGGTGGGCCATGGCGGCACGGGTGACAAGCATCTGCTGTTCTATGGCCACTACGATGTGCAGCCGGTCGATCCGCTGAACTTGTGGGATCGCGACCCCTTTGATCCCGAAATTCAGGATACCCCCAAGGGCCGCGTCATCCGCGCCCGTGGCGCCGCCGATGACAAGGGCCAGCTGATGACCTTTCTCGAGGCCTGCCGCGCCTGGAAGGCCGTTTACGGCAGCCTGCCCGGCAAGCTTACGATCTTTCTGGAAGGAGAGGAGGAATCAGGCTCGCCCTCTCTCATCCCCTTCATGCAGGCCAACGCGGCAGAGCTGCGCGCCGACATCGCCCTGATCTGCGACACCGGCCTGTTTGACGACAAGACCCCCGCCATCACCACCATGCTGCGCGGGCTGGTGGGCGAGGAAATGACCATCCACGCCGCCAACAAGGATCTGCATTCGGGCAGCTACGGCGGGGCCGCCGCCAACCCGATCCGCGTGCTGGCCAAGATATTGGGCAACATGACCGACGCGCGCGGCCATATCACCATCCCGCATTTCTACGATGGCGTCACCGAACTGCCCGATGCGATCCGCGCGCAATGGCAATCGCTGTCCTTCGATCACGCGCAATTCCTTGGCGATGTCGGCCTGTCGATCCCGCAGGGTGAACAGGATCGCACACCGCTGGAAATGCTGTGGTCGCGCCCGACGGCGGAAATCAACGGCATCTGGGGCGGCTACACCGGCGACGGTTTCAAAACCGTGCTGCCCGCGCAGGCCCATGCCAAAGTGTCGTTCCGGCTGGTGGGCGATCAAGACCCCGCCGCGATCAGCGCGAACTTCCGCACATGGGTCGAGGCGCAACTGCCCGGCGACTGTTCTGTCGAATGGAAGGCGCACGGCAATTCGCCTGCAGGCGTCATGTCCATCGACAACCCCGCGTTCGAGGTTGCGCGTCAGGCGCTTACCGACGAATGGCAGGTGCCCGCCGCCTATATCGGCTGCGGCGGCTCGATCCCGATTGCGGGCTATTTCAAAACCTACCTTGGCATGGACGCCATGCTGATCGGCTTTGGCCGTGACGACGACCAGATCCATTCGCCCAATGAGAAATATGATCTGGAATGCTTCCACAAAGGCATCCGCTCTTGGGCGCGGGTTCTGGCGAAACTGTCCTGAGATACAAAAAAAAATGGGGGCCAACCGGCCCCCATTTCCCACACAGCGCTGCCCCTTGCGGTCAGCTGACAATCTTCACTGCACTCGCCTCATTGACCTTGCCTTTCAGATCCCAGGTGACGGCCACCTTCTCGCCGACCTTCAGCGTGTTCAGCTTGAAGCCTTGGGGCAGCATATAGCTCGAACCATCGGCCAGCGTGATCGCCATTGTCTTGGCGTCGATCGACTTGATCGTGCCATCGGTGACGGTCGCGGCAAAGGCACCCGAGGCGCCCAGGGTTGCAATCACAATCAGGGGAAGAATTTTCGCACGCATCTGCGTAGCTCCGATTTCGGCCCGTTTCATCTATGGGCCAAGTTCATCCGAGACCGTCTCGGCTTGTCGCGTCGGTGGGTCAACCACCCGGCAAGGCCCGGCCTCGAAACCAAGATTACGCC
>CAMFLG010000352.1 GCA_945957495.1 uncultured Pseudorhodobacter sp.
TACCGGAAGCGAGGTGTCTGCGCGCAGGCCGCCAAAGGCCACGTTCGTTCCTTCCGCCGCCGCCATCTGCGCCACGGCGAGTGAAAGGATCAAAACGGCGGAGGAAACCCATCTTTGGCGCAACATCTGAAAAAAACCCTGCTATTTCTGGGGCTGGTATAACAGCCGAACTTGCCCGTTGAAAACCAGAACATAGGGACCGGTCTTGTCGCCTGTGCTGCTGAATTGCATGTGGTCTGCCGTCAGCTGGCCAATCGGGCCATCCACGCTGACCGGACCCTGACTTTCGACAAAGGTGCGGTCGGTGGCAACGGAAAGTGCATCAGTGGACACGACATAGCCCGAGGCGTGGTGAAATTCCGCGCCGTTGGTCAGTTGAATGACATGGTTCGCCGGATCAATCTGCATGGCGGCGGCGGCCATTTCCGAGGTTTTGCCATCGGGCGTGCGCAGCGATCCGATCACCTGTTGCAAGGTGCCGCCGCCGCTGGCATCGGTTTTCGCCTCGGCTGCGGTGACGCTGATGGCAGAGCCGTCTGCCGTCATGCCGGACAGGCCCGCGCCCGTCATCTTGGGGTCGCGCAGGCGGTCTTCGATATCGACATCGGCGTAAGGGATGGCATCTTCGGGATTGATCTTGCGCGACACCAGAAACAGCGTGGACAGGATCACCAGCGCCAGCAGCGGCAGCGTGACCTTCAGGATGGCGACCAGCCGGGAATGCAGGTTGTCGCGGTGCGGGCTGCGCGCCATCAGACCACCCCGGCGCGCAGGCAATCGTGGATGTGCAGGATGCCCAGCGCCTGTTGCGGCTGATCGGGCTGTGCCACGAACAGGCAGGTGATCTTGCGGTCGTTCATCAGGGCCACCGCCGCCTCTGCCAGCGCGTCGGGTGCCACCGTGCGCGGCGCGCGGGTCATCACCTGACCCGCCGTCAGCCGCAAAAGCCCGTCCATGTTGCGCCGCAGGTCGCCGTCGGTGATGATGCCCACCAGACCCTGCGCATCGGTGACGCCCACCACGCCAAAGCCGCGCTGGCTGATCACCAACAGCGCCTCGGACATTGGGCTGTCCTGCTGGATCAGCGGTAGATCGCTGTGCATCAGATCGCGCACCTTCAGCAGTTTCGCACCCAGCTTACCGCCGGGGTGGAACAGGCGGAAATGTTCGGGCGTGAAGGCGCGGTGTTCCATCAGGGCAATCGCCATGGCGTCGCCCAAGGCCAGCATCATCGTGGTCGAGGTGGTGGGGACGATGCCGGTTTCGCAGGCCTCAGGCGCCTCTGGCAGCAGGATCGCCACGTCGCATTGCCGCACAAGGCTGGAGCCGGGCTTTGACGCGACGCCGATCAGGGGAATGCCAAAACGCCGGGTGTGGGTGATGATATCCGCCAGCTCCGGGGTTTCGCCAGAGTTGGACAGAAGCAGCGCCACATCGCCCTTGGTCAGCATCCCCAGATCGCCATGACTGGCCTCTGCCGGGTGGACGAAATGCGCGGGCGTACCGGTGCTGGCAAGCGTTGCGGCAATCTTGCGGGCGATATGGCCGGATTTGCCCATGCCCGATACGATCACCCGGCCCCTTGCCGCCATGATCAGGGCCAGCGCGCGGGTGAAGTTTTCGTCCAGCGCGCCGCGCAGAATCCCCAGCGCCTCGGCCTCGCGGGCGATGACCCGGCGGCCGGTGGCCAGAAAATCAGTGGTGGAAGAGGTCATTGGGTTCCTCCCAGCCAAGCAGATCCAGCTCGGCGCGGGTGGGAAGGAAATCAAAGCAACGCTGCGCCAGATCCAGCCGGTCTTCGCGGATCAGGATCGCCTCCAGCGCCGCTTTCAGCTTGTGCAGGTACAGCACATCCGAGGCCGCGTAGTCCTTTTGCGCATCGCTGAGCGTGACAGAACCCCAATCCGAGGTTTGCTGTTGTTTCGAGACATCGACGCCGACCAATTCGTTCAGCAGGTATTTCAACCCGTGCCGGTCGGTGAAGGTACGCACCAGTTTGGCTGCGATCTTGGTGCACCAGACCGGGGCGGTGGTCACACCGAAGGCCTGTTTCATCGCAGCAATGTCAAAGCGGCCAAAGTGGAACAGCTTGATCACGGCGGGGTCGGTCAGCAGCCGCTCCAGATTGGGGGCAGATTTCTGGCCCTTGGCGATCTGCACCAGATGGGCGTTGCCGTCGCCCGACGACAGTTGCACCAGGCAAAGCCGGTCGCGCATCGGGTTCAGACCCATGGTTTCGGTGTCGATGGCCACGACCGGGCCAAGGTTCAGCCCGTCGGGCAGGTCGTTCTGGTAAAGCGTGATGGCCAAGGCAGCATTCCGATCAGCGATGTGTCCCGACCGGATTAGCCCTGTCCCGGGCAAGGGTCAACGACGGACGGCGAAAGCCAGCCGAACAGGCGCGGTGCGGTGGCAAAGGGGCCCTTGCATCGGCACGAATTTGGCAGGAACCTGCGCTTGCGCACAGGGGATGACCAAAGTGGATAATTGGGACGAGATTCGCACAGCCTATCAGGTTGCGCGCATGGGCACGGTGTCAGGGGCGGCAGATGTGATGGGCGTTCACCACGCCACCGTCATCCGCCACATTGACGCGTTGGAACAGCGGCTGGGGGCCAAGCTGTTTCAACGCCACGCACGCGGCTATACCCCAACCGAGGCGGGGCTGGATCTGCTGAAGGTCGCCAAGACCACGGAAGAGCAGTTCAACCAGATGACCAGCCGCATCAAGGGCAGCGGCGAGGCGGTGACGGGTGAATTGATCGTCACCACGATCGGTGGGCTCACCGACAAGCTGTTGCCGACGCTATGTGCGTTTCAGCAGGAACACCCCGGCGTGGTTATCCGCTATGTCACCGACATGCGGCTGTTCCGGCTGGAATATGGCGAGGCGCATGTGGCCATCCGTGCGGGTGCCGCGCCGCAAGAGCCCGACAACATCGTGCGGCCCTTTGTGACCTTCAAATGGGCGCTCTATGCCGCGAAATCCTACATCGCGCGGCATGGCATGCCATCGGGGCTAGAGGAACTGGGCCAGCACCGCTTTGTCGGGCCAGAGACAGAGGAAAGCCGCGCACCTTTCTATATCTGGATGCGCAAGCACATTCTGCGCGACCGTGTGGCCTTTCGTATTTCCGAGGCAGAGGCGCAGACGGCTGCCATCAAGCTTGGCATGGGGATCGGTTTCATGCGGGTCTGTGACGCCGCAGGCGATCCAGACCTTGTGGAGGTAATGCCGACGCAAAGCGATTGGGACACGCCGCTGTGGATTGTGACCCATGTGGATTTGCACCGGACCGCCAAGGTTCAGGCGTTTCTGGCGCATCTGAAGAAAGCCGCCGCTGGCTGGCACGCGGAGTAAGGGGATTGGCGCTGTCACAACCGGCGCGGGGCCATCTGGCGATGCTGTTGTTTTCGGCGTTGGTCGCGGGGTCGTTTTCATTGGGCGCGATGGCCGCGCCCTATGTGTCGCCCTCGGCGCTGACCGTGCTGCGCTTTGCCATGGCGGCGGTGCTGGTGGGTGCGGTGGCGGCGGCGACGGTGGGCATTCCCCGCAGCGCCTGGGCGGCGCCCTGGCGCTATGGCGTGCTGGGCGGGCTTTTGGCCTGCTATTTCGTGTTGATGTTCTGGGGGCTGCAGACGGCAAAGGCGGTTCCGACCTCTGCCGTGTTCACCATGACGCCACTGATGGCGGCGGGGTTCGGCTGGCTGACGCTGCGCCAGATCACCACGGCGCGGATGGCGGCGGCGCTGGGCATTGGGGCGGTTGGGTCGCTTTGGGTGATCTTTCGCGGCGATCTGGGTGCGCTGATGCGGCTGGAGGTGGGGCGCGGTGAGGTGATTTACTTTTTCGGCTGCGTCGCCCATGCGATCTATGCGCCGATGGTGCGCAAGCTGAACCGGGGTGAGCCTGCGGTGGTGTTCACCTTTGGCGTATTGCTGGCAGGGTTCGTGATGCTGACGCTGTTTGGTGCGCACGAGGTGGTGGCGACGGATTGGCGGGCGATGCCGGGGATCGTATGGGTCTGTCTGATTTATGTGTCGGTGGTGGCCTCGGCGGTGACATTCGTGCTGCTGCAATATGCGGCGCTGCGCTTGCCCCTGTCTCTTATACACATCTGACGCTGCCGACGACTAGTCGAGGGGTG
>CAMFLG010000353.1 GCA_945957495.1 uncultured Pseudorhodobacter sp.
CGTCTATCTGGGCCAATCGCTCAAATTCATGGCACCCGTCCGCCCCGGTGATACGGTCGAGGCGGTGGTGAAAGTCACCGCAATTGACCATGGCAGACGCCGTGTGACCCTTGAAACCCACTGCGCAGTGGGCAATACCGTGGTTTTGAAGGGGGAGGCGCTGGTTCTGGCGCCAAGCCGCAAGTTCGATTAAGGGGCAAAGGGCCCCGCCCGGGGAAAGATGCAGATTTACCAGCACTGGCAGGGGCTTGACCCAAAGGCGCGCGGCGCATCAGTGGCCATGGGCAATTTTGACGGCGTGCATCTGGGCCACCAGTCGGTGATCAACCTTGCCCGCCCGCATGGGCCCCTTGGCATCCTTACGTTCGAATCACACCCGCGCGAATACTTCGCCCCCGCCGCCCCCGCCTTCCGCCTGATGAACGCCGAGGCCCGTGCCAACCGTCTGGCCAAACTGGGTGTGCAGCACCTTTACGAGCTGCCCTTCACCGCCGAACTCGCCGCCCTCACCCCCGAATCCTTCGCGCGCGAAGTCCTGGCACAGGGTCTTGGCATCTCGCATGTCGTCGTCGGCGCCGATTTCTGCTTTGGCAAAGGCCGCGCAGGCCGCGCCGCCGATCTGCAAGCCCTTGGCAAGGAACTGGGATTCGGCGTCACGATCGCAGATCTGGTTCAGGCCGAAGGGCGCGAGATTTCCTCCACCGCCATCCGTCAGGCCCTGGCCGATGGCCGCCCGCGCGATGCCGCCGCCATGCTGGGCCACTGGCACCGCATTGATGGCGAGGTGATACACGGCGAAAAACGCGGCCGCGAACTGGGCTATCCCACCGCCAACATGTCGGTAAACGGGTTGCACCTGCCAAAGTTCGGCGTCTATGCCACGCTGGTCGATGTGCTGACCGGCCCGCAAAAGGGCAGCTACCTTGGCGCCTCCAGCCTTGGCGTGCGCCCGATGTTCGGGGTGAACACGCCCAATCTGGAAAGCTTCCTGCTGGATTTCAAAGGCGATCTTTACGGCCAGCATATCTCGGTCGCGCTGGTGGATTTCCTGCGCCCCGAGTTGAAGTTCGATGGCCTCCCCGGCCTGCTGACCCAGATGGCCGCCGACGTCGATCAGTGCCGCGCAATTCTTTCCGCGCTCTGACCCCTTTCCTTTTGCCGCGCCAAAGGTCAGTTTGCCCGCATGACAGCTTTGCGCCCGAAGTTCTGGGAAACCATTCCCCTCAAGAAAATGACCGCCCCCGAATGGGAGGCGCTGTGTGATGGCTGCGGCAAATGCTGCCTGAACAAGATCGAATATGAAGATACGGGCGAGGTTGAATACACCCGCGTCGCCTGCCGCCTGCTGGACGGCGCCACCTGCCGCTGCTCCAACTACGACAGCCGGTTTCAGCACGTTCCCGAATGCGTGCGGCTGAACCCGAAAACGCTGGCCCGCATCGCCTATTGGCTGCCCGCGTCCTGCGCCTACAAACTGCTGCACCAGGGCCAACCGCTGCCCGATTGGCACCCGCTGATCACCGGCGACCCCGAATCCACCCACAGTTCCGGTCATTCCATGCGCGGGCTGACCGTGTCGGAAACCACGGTGGATGAGGATGACTGGGACGATTACCTGATCGAGGAAAAACTCTAGATGTTCTTCACCTCCGACAACGCTTCGGGCGCTGCCCCCGAAATCATCGCCGCCGTCACCCGCGCCAATGAAGGCTATGCCCGCAGCTATGGCGCCGATGACATCATGGCCCGCGTCACCGCGCAAATCCGCAGCCTGTTTGATGCGCCAGAGGCCGCCGTTTACCTTGTTCCCACCGGCACCGTCGCCAATTCGCTGGCGCTGGCGCTTTACGCCCAACCCTGGACCGCTATCTTCGCCCATCCAGAGGCGCATATCGCAACCGACGAATGCGGCGCACCGGAATTCTACACCAACGGCGCGAAACTGATGGGCGTCGATGGCGCACATGGCAAGATGACGCCGGAAAACCTGTCTGCGGCCCTGAACCGCGTCGGCGAAAGCGGCGTCCACGGCGTACAACGCGCCATCCTGTCAATCACCAATATCACCGAGGCGGGCACGCTTTATACCCCCGCCGAAATCGCCGCCCTCACCGCGATTGCCCGCGCCAAGGGCCTGCCCAGCCATCTGGACGGCGCCCGCTTTGCCAATGCCATCGCCGCCTCCGGCGCCACGCCTGCCGAAATGACATGGAAGGCCGGCATCGACATCCTGTCCTTCGGCGGCACCAAGAACGGCTGCATGGGGGTCGAGGCGGTGGTAATGTTCGATCCCGCCAAAGCGTGGGAATTTGAACTCCGCCGCAAACGTGGCGGGCATCTCTTTTCGAAACACCGCTACCTTTCCGCGCAGATGGAGGCTTATCTGACCGATGACCTCTGGCTGCGTCTGGCCAGCCAGGCCAACGCCATGGGCGCGCGGCTGGCCAAAGGCGTCGCGGCCCTGCCCGATGCGCGCCTGCTGCACCCCGCACCTGCCAACATGATGTTCCCTGAATGGGCCCCCGGCACGAATGCCCGCGCCTTTGCCCGTGGCGCGATGTTCTACCCGATGCCGGGCGCTGCCGGGCGCGACACCGCCCGCCTTGTTACCTCATGGTCCACGACAGAGGCGGACGTTGACGCGCTTCTGACAGCCCTGCGCCCGTGACACTCTGAAATTTACCCAAAATTTCGCATCATCCCGGCAGAAATACCTGACGCGGTAAGGCGCTAACAGCCGTCCAGATGCGCCTGCACCGCCCCGGCGACCGCAGCAGCATGGGTGATCGACACCATATGCGCCGCCCCCGGCACCGCAAGCCGTGTCACCCGGGGCAGCCGCGCGGCCAAGGCATCATGCACCGCCGCGATGATCGCCGGGCTCTCTGCCCCTTCGATCAGCAAAACCGGCACCTGAACCGCCTCCAGCCGCCCCGCGCGCAGCATCCCCGCCGCATCGTCCAACAGCACCGGGTTCTGCGCCACAATCAGGCCAATGCGCTTGGCCATATAATCCTGCGTCCGCTCGGGCAGATCGGCAAAGCGTTCGCCCGTACCCCAATGGCCATGAAACTGCGCCGCAGCCCCGGCGAAATCCCCTGCGGCCACCCGCGCCGCAAAATCCAGATGCGCTGCACGAAAGGCATCATAGGTTGCGGCATGGCCCACCCGCGCCGCCGCAAAGATCACCGGCTCGACCAAAGCCAGACTGCGCACCAAATCCGGGCGTTCCAACGCCACCCGCAAGGCAACCGTGCCGCCGAAACTGTGGCCGATGAAATCCACCGGCGCGCCGCCACCCATCGCCTCGGCCATTGCCACAGCACTTTGCGTAGCCTCTGCGTGCAGATCGCTGACCCCGTCCCAATCCGCCGCCCGGCCATGGCCGATCTGATCGGTCGCGGTGATCGTCACCCCGTGCAAGCCTGCGGCCAGCCCAGCCCAGGCCCCGGCATGTGCCAGCGAACAATGCAGCGCCAACATTGGGCGCGCGCCCCCCCGCTGCCAAACCCGATGCGGTGGCATGGCGACGGTCAACAAATCTTCAGGCATTCACAGCTTTCCGCTCAGGTGCAGGTCCAGGTCGTCCAGACGGTCCTGACCCCAGAACTTCTGATCGCCCACGATATAGAACGGCACCCCGAATACACCGCGCGCCGCCGCCTCTTCAAGGTTGGTCGCATAGGTTTCCGCCGCCATCAGCATGCCGCGATCAGCCGTATTCGCGTCAAACCCATGCGCGACCAGAATCGCGCGCACCTCGTCATCCTCGGCAATGTTGCGTTCTTCCGCCCAGACCGCGCGGCCAAAGCCATGCACCAGCCCCGCCAGATCACCCGCAGCCCCCTTGGCCACCGCCGCCTGCGCCGCAATCACCGCATAAGACGCAGGTGCCGGGTTTGTGGGCCAATACAAAGGCCGGGTGTTGATCGCCAACCCCTGCTTTTTCGCCTGCCGGGTCAGATCCTGAGCATACCAGTCCTTCTTGGCATCGCTCGCCTCGGTCATCGCCTTTGATCCCATCCGCGCCGCCAGCGATCCGAAATGCACCGGGAGATACCGCACCTGCGCCCCATGCGCCGCCACAATCTGCGCAAAGCGCGGCCCCGCCAGATAGGTATAGGGCGACAGCAGCGTAAAATAGAAG
>CAMFLG010000354.1 GCA_945957495.1 uncultured Pseudorhodobacter sp.
TGCCAAAGCTGAGGAAGCTGACCAGTTGCACCACCCACACGTCGGTCGTGAAGGCCCGCAGGATCGCGTAGAACGGCAGGAAGTACCATTCCGGCACGATATGCGGCGGCGTCGCCATCGGGTTGGCCTGGATGTAGTTGTCCGGGTCGCCCAGATAGTTCGGCATGAAACCGACGACGGCAAAGAAGATCGCCAGGATCACCGCCAGGGCAAACAGATCCTTGATGACGTAGTAGGGCCAGAACGGAACCGTGTCTTTCGCAGCCTCTTCTTTCGAGCCGCGGCGCACTTCAACACCCGTAGGGTTGTTGTTGCCGGTGTTGTGGAAGGCCCAGATGTGGATGGCGACCAAAGCCGCAATCACGAAGGGAAGCAGGTAGTGCAGCGAGAAGAACCGGTTCAGCGTGGCATTGTCCACGGCCGGGCCGCCCAGCAGCCATTCCTGAATCGTCGGCCCAACGCCCGGGATCGCACCGAACAAGCCGGTGATCACCGTAGCACCCCAGAACGACATCTGACCCCAGGGCAGAACATAGCCCATGAAACCGGTTGCCATCATGGCCAGATAGATCAGCATGCCGATGATCCAGGTCACTTCGCGCGGGGCCTTGTAGCTGCCGTAGTAAAGGCCGCGGAAGATGTGCAGATAGACGGCAAAGAAGAACAGCGATGCGCCGTTTGCATGCAGATAGCGCAGCATGTGGCCGCCGTTCACGTCGCGCATGATATGCTCTACCGACGCAAAGGCCATCGCCGCGTTCGGCGTGTAGTGCATCGCCAGCACGACACCCGTGGCGATCTGCAACACCAGACAGAACGCCAGGACAATGCCCCAGATCCACATCCAGTTGAGGTTTTTCGGCGTCGGAATCATCAGCGTGTCATAGGCCATGCTGACGATCGGCAAACGCTTGTGCAGCCAGGTTTGCAAGCCCGGCTTTGGTTCATAATGGTCGTGCGGAATTCCGGCCATGTGTGTGTTCCTTACCCGAGCTTGATCGTGGTTTCGTTTTCGAAGGTCGCCACCGGAACCGGCAGGTTACGCGGGGCTGGGCCTTTGCGAATACGACCTGCGGTATCATAGTGCGACCCGTGGCAGGGGCAGAACCAGCCACCGAAATCACCCGCGTTGCCCAGCGGCACGCAGCCCAGGTGGGTGCAGACACCCATCATCACCAACCACTCGCCCGCTTCGTCCAGGGTGCGGTTCTGATCGTCGGCATTGGTGCCCGGCTTGTTCTCGTTTTCGCTTTTCGGATCAACCAGTTCGTCAAGCTTGACGGCGCGGCCCGCTTCGATCTCGTTCGGGGCGCGGCGACGGATGAACACGGGCTTGCCGCGCCATTTCACCGTCAACTGCGTGCCCACCTCAACACCGCTGACATCGACCATGATCGAGGCCAGGGCGCGGGTATCGGCCGAGGGGTTCATTTGGTTGATCAGCGGCCAGACCGCTGCACCGGTCGCAACAACGCCCGCCCCGGCGGTTGCGTAATACAGGAAATCCCTGCGATTACCTGCATGATCGTCTGCGTGGGACACGAGATATTCTCCCTTCCGAGGCCGCAAGTCCTGTGGCCCATGTATAGATGAGGCCTCGGTTGCCCGATGCCTTGCCGGTCAGGTTTTAGACAAGGAAAGCTGTGCCGTCCAGCGGTCAAAAGGCCTCACGCGGGCGTGAAATCTGCTTTTCCGGGCGTATACCCTTGAACTTGGACAATTCTGCCATACTGACAGGGCCATTCCGCAGGTTTTCGGCGTTTTTGTCAGACAGGCGGCGGGTTGGTGGCCAGCATCGACGGCCTTTTGGCAAACTCTGCCTGCCACGCCGCAAGACCGGGCCGCCCTGCGCGCCAGGTTCGGACATCATGTCGCAGGTCCAGATAGCCCAGCGCACAACCCAACGCGATCTGTGCCATATCAAGCGTGCCTTGCAATTGCGGCAGCCATTGCGCCTCGATCGCGTCAAGGGCGCGGGCGACCTTGGCCCATTGCGCCTCTAGCCAGTCGGGATAGCGCAGGCCCTCGGGGCGCAGGCGTTGCTCATAGGCCATCAGGACCGCAGCATCCAGAATGCCATCGGCGGTGGCCTCCAGCGTCAGCACCTGCCACAGATAGGGCGCATCGGGATAAAGTCCCGCCCCCGCCAGATGATCCAGATAGCGGCACACCACCCGGCTGTCGTAAAGGACTTTGCCGTCATCGCAGACCAGCGCCGGGATCTTGCCCAGCGGGTTGTGATCTACCGGCAAGGTGCCGGGCGACAGCGGCGTACCCGTGACCGCCTGAACCTGTACCGCATCCACCAGCCCCGCCTCGCGGATCAGGACCATGACCTTGCGCCCAAAGGGCGTGGTGGGAGAGGTATAAAGCAGCATCGGCGTTCCGTTTCCGTCAGTGACCCTGCGCGAGCTTCGGACATGCAGCCAGATGCGATCGCGACGTTGCCGGATGCTAGGTCTGCCACCAAGCATTTGCAAATCATTGTGCCGCGATGACCTTAATTGTCATTTGCCCAACGCCGCGCACTGTCGCACCCTGCGACAAAATCAAAGGATACCCCGATGCGCGCGCTGTGCCTTTTCGTCGCCTGCCTTGCCCTTTCAAGCCCTGCCCGGGCCGAAGACGCGTTCCGCTGGGTTGTTCAGCCCCAGTTTCAGGATGCAGGTTCGTCCTATCACGGCATCGTGCCGCTGCAATCGGGTGGGCTGTGGGGGCTTATGGCGCGCGACGGCACCTGGATTGCCAAGCCGCAGTTCGAGGCGGTGGGGCAACCCGGCAACGGCTGGTTTCCGGTAAGGGCGCAAGGGAAATGGGGCATCATCAGCGAAACCGGCGAGACGGTCGCCGGGTTTGATTACGACGCCATCGGAACCCCTTCGACCTATACGCCGATGCTGTTTGAAGGCGCCTGGTACGCGCTTGGCCCCAGTCTGCAGTTTGACGCCGATCCGCTGCCGTTCGATACGTTGGTCGGCAATGACGGCACCTGCATGGTGGGAACGGCCAATGGCGTGCCGGTCACGTCGAATCGCGGCGACACCGTTCTGGACAAGGCCTTTCCTGAATTTGACAGCATTTCCGCCCCATCAGAAGGGTTTGCGCCGTTCAAGATGGCGGGCAAGGCCGGGCAGATTGAATGCGCATACGGGGTAATGTGGAATGGCGACGCGCCCGCCGACGAAGTGCGCGGCTTTTCCGAAGGTCTGACGGCATTTCGGATCGGCGATGTCTGGAATTACGCAGAAAGCTACGGCGCGACACCGCAGTTTGAAGGTGGTTTCGAGGATGCGCGCGCCTTCTCGCAAGGGCTGGCGCCTGTGAAACAGGGCGGCAAGTGGGGTTATATCGACCTGTCTGGCGCTTGGGTGATCGAACCGCAGTTCGACAACGCCTATGCCTTCTCTGACGGGGTGGCGGGCGTTGAGGTTGCGGGCAAGCGTGGCCTGATCCTGCCCAGCGGCCGCTATGCCGCAACGCCACAGTTCGATGACTTCTGGCGCCACGATGGCGGCACTGTTCCAGTGCGGCAAGGGGATTTGTGGGGTGTCATTGCCCCGGATGCAACCGATCCGGCCACCCGATTGAACCTGCCCCTCGCGGCCCTTGCCGCCGAACAACCCGGGCGCGCAGCCGACTATACCTTGCAGCCGTCGAACCCGCATTACTATGTGACGCAGGATCTGGCCTCGCTGCATTCCATCTTTGTCAACGGCAATGAAACGCTGATGATCACCACGCTGGCGCAATCGGATGTTGCCGAAGTCGCGTTGTGGGATTTCACGACCCGCCGGTTGATCCGCAAGCTGCCGGTGCAATGGGCAACGCAGGCCGTGCTGCTGCCGCAGACCGAGTTGCTGGCGGTCGGTTTGCAAACCGGTGTCATGTTGATCGTCGATGCCGTCACGGGGGCCGAATTGTACCGCATAGAGCCGCATGGTTCGGTCGTGCTGGATATGCAAATCTCTGCCGATGGCCAATGGCTGGCCAGCACCGATGGCAGGTCGGTGCGCCTGTGGCAACTGGCGACGGGACAATCCTCGGAGCTGCCCATCAGCGGCTATCAAAAACTGAGTTTCACCAGCGATTCCAAGGCAATCTACGCCGGAAACACCAAAGGCGGGTTGATAA
>CAMFLG010000355.1 GCA_945957495.1 uncultured Pseudorhodobacter sp.
CTTCTTGGCAGCGGCTTTTGCGAAAGCCGGTTCCAAGGTGCGGTGAAGGTTCGGGAGCCACCCTAAGGGACGGGTGGCATGAATAGAACCTTAACCCCCGCTCGCCAATCGGCGCGCTTTCCGTGGCCCGACGGAAACGCACGCCGGCGAAAATGAAAGGTTACGACGCACATGGCGCAAGCTTACGTTGGCCAGAAGCGGATCCGCCGGTATTTCGGCAAGATTCGTGAAGTTCTGGACGGCGAAGGCATTCAGGGCACGTTCCAGTCGGTTTTCCCGATCAAGGACTTCAATGAAACGGCTGTGCTGGAGTTCGTGAAATACGAGCTTGAAAAGCCGAAATACGACGTGGACGAGTGCCAGGCGCGCGACATGACCTATGCGGCGCCGTTGAAGGTGACGCTGCGTCTGATCGTGTTTGATGTCGATGAAACCACCGGGGCCCGGTCGGTCAAGGACATCAAGGAACAAGACGTCTATATGGGCGACATGCCCCTGATGACCTCGAACGGCACCTTTGTGGTGAACGGCACCGAGCGGGTGATCGTTTCCCAGATGCACCGTTCGCCCGGCGTGTTCTTTGATCACGACAAGGGCAAGACGCATTCGTCGGGCAAGCTGTTGTTCGCCTGCCGGATCATTCCCTATCGCGGGTCGTGGCTGGATTTCGAATTCGACGCCAAGGACATCGTGTTCGCGCGCATCGACCGTCGCCGCAAACTGCCGGTGACGACGCTGCTGTACGCATTGGGCATGGATCAGGAAGGCATCATGGATGCCTATTATCAGACCGTGATGTTCAAGCACGCGAAGAACAAAGGTTGGGTCACAAAGTTCTTCCCCGAGCGCATTCGCGGCACGCGTCCGACCTATGACGTGATTGATGCGGCCACCGGCGATGTGCTGTGCAAGGCTGGCGACAAGATGACGCCGCGCATGGCGAACGATCTGATCAAGGCCGGCAAAGTGACCGAACTCTTGCTGCCGTTCGATCACATCGTGGGCCGCTATGTGTCGAAAGACATCATCAACGAAGAGACCGGGGAAATCTGGGTCGAAGCCGGTGATGAACTGACGATGGAATACGACCGCGACGGCGAAGTGAAGGGCGGCACGCTCAAGCTTCTGCTGGATCAGGGCATCACCGACATTCCGGTGCTGGACATCGACAACGTCAACGTCGGCCCCTACATGCGCAACACCATGGCGATGGACAAGAACATGGGCCGGGATACCGCGCTTATGGACATCTATCGCGTGATGCGCCCGGGCGAGCCGCCGACGGTGGAGGCTGCTTCCGCGCTTTTCGACACGCTGTTCTTTGATAGCGAGCGTTATGATCTGTCGGCCGTTGGCCGGGTGAAGATGAACATGCGTCTGGATCTGGGCAAGCCGGACACCCAGCGCACGCTGGACCGCGATGATATCGTGGCCTGCATCAAGGCGCTGACCGAGCTGCGCGACGGCAAGGGCGAGATCGACGACATCGACCACCTTGGCAACCGCCGGGTGCGTTCGGTGGGCGAGCTGATGGAAAACCAGTACCGCGTTGGTCTGTTGCGCATGGAGCGCGCGATCAAGGAGCGCATGTCCTCGGTCGAAATCGACACGATCATGCCGCAAGACCTGATCAACGCCAAACCGGCTGCGGCTGCGGTGCGGGAATTCTTCGGTTCCAGCCAGTTGTCGCAGTTCATGGACCAGACCAACCCGCTGTCGGAAGTGACGCACAAGCGCCGTCTGTCGGCCCTGGGGCCAGGCGGTCTGACCCGCGAACGCGCAGGCTTTGAAGTGCGCGACGTTCACCCGACCCACTATGGCCGGATGTGCCCGATTGAAACGCCGGAAGGTCAGAACATCGGTCTGATCAACAGCTTGGCCACTTTCGCGCGCGTGAACAAATACGGCTTCATCGAAACCCCGTATCGCAAGGTTGTCGATAACAAGGTGACGGATGACGTTGTCTATATGTCGGCCACCGAAGAGATGCGCCACACGGTTGCGCAGGCAAACGCCGCGCAGGACGCCGAAGGCCGGTTCCTGGATGATCTGATTTCCTCGCGGAAAGCAGGCGAATTCATGCTGAACCCGCCGGAAGCCATCGACCTGATCGACGTGTCGCCGAAGCAGTTGGTTTCGGTTGCGGCCTCGCTGATCCCGTTCCTAGAAAACGACGACGCCAACCGCGCCCTGATGGGGTCGAACATGCAACGTCAGGCGGTTCCGCTGCTGCAGGCCGATGCCCCCTTCGTGGGCACCGGGATTGAAGCCGTGGTGGCACGCGACTCTGGCGCGGCCATCATGGCCCGCCGCGCCGGTGTGATCGACCAGGTTGACGCGACGCGTATCGTTGTGCGCGCCACCGAAATGCTGGAACCGGGCGAGCCGGGCGTGGATATCTACCGTCTGCGCAAGTTCAAACGGTCGAACCAATCGTCCTGCATCAACCAGCGCCCGCTGGTGAAGGTGGGCGACACGGTGCTGCGCGATGAGGTTATCGCCGATGGCCCCTCGACCGATCTGGGCGAACTGGCCCTTGGCCGGAACGTGGTCGTCGCGTTCATGCCGTGGAACGGCTACAACTATGAAGACTCGATCCTGATTTCCGAGCGGATTCTGAAGGACGACGTTTATACCTCGATCCACATCGACGAGTATGAAGTCGCCGCCCGCGATACGAAACTGGGGCCGGAAGAGATCACGCGGGATATCCCGAACGTGGGTGAAGAAGCGCTGCGCAACCTTGACGAGGCGGGCATTGTCTACATCGGCGCCGAGGTGATCCCGGGCGATATTCTGGTGGGCAAGATCACCCCGAAGGGTGAATCGCCGATGACGCCGGAAGAAAAACTGCTGCGCGCCATCTTTGGCGAAAAGGCATCGGACGTGCGCGATACCTCGCTGCGCCTGCCGCCGGGGGCATTCGGCACCATCGTCGAAGTGCGGGTGTTCAACCGGCACGGCGTCGATAAGGACGAACGCGCCCTGCAGATCGAGCGGGAAGAAGTTGAACGTCTGGCGCGGGACCGCGACGACGAATTGGCCATTCTGGAGCGCAACATCTACTCGCGTCTGAAAACCCTGATCACCGGCAAGGTCGCCGTGAAGGGGCCGAAGGGCATCAAGGCCGGTTCGACCATTGACGCCGAGCTGTTGGGCACCCTGTCCAAGGGCCAGTGGTGGCAGTTGGCGCTGGAAGGCGAGGCTGACGCGAAAGACGTGGAAGCCCTGCACGACCAGTTCGAAGCGCAGAAACGCGCGCTGGACAACCGGTTCGACGACAAGGTCGAAAAGGTGCGTCGCGGCGACGATCTGCCTCCGGGTGTGATGAAGATGGTCAAAGTGTTCGTCGCGGTGAAGCGCAAGCTGCAGCCGGGCGACAAGATGGCCGGTCGTCACGGCAACAAGGGTGTGGTTTCCAAGGTTGTTCCCGTGGAAGACATGCCGTTCCTGGCCGATGGCACCGCAGTTGATCTGGTGCTGAACCCGCTGGGCGTGCCGTCGCGGATGAACGTCGGGCAGATTCTGGAAACCCACATGGGCTGGGCCGCGCGTGGCCTTGGCATCCGGATTGACGAGGCTTTGAAAGAGTATCGCCGTTCGGGTGACATGACCCCGGTGCGCGAAGCTGTGCGTTACGCCTATGGTGACGATACCTATGAGGAGTCCTTTGCGGGGCGCAGCGAGGAAGATTTCCTTGAACTCGCAGGCAATGCCACCCGTGGCGTGCCGATCGCCTCGCCGGTGTTCGACGGTGCCAAGGAATCCGATGTCAACGACGCGCTGACCCGCGCCGGTTTTGACACCTCGGGCCAATCGGTGGTGTTCGACGGCCGCACGGGTGAACAGTTCGCCCGCAAGGTCACGGTTGGCGTGAAGTACATGCTGAAACTTCACCACTTGGTGGACGACAAGCTGCACGCACGTTCGACTGGCCCGTACTCGTTGGTCACGCAGCAGCCGTTGGGTGGTAAAGCCCAGTTCGGTGGCCAGCGTCTTGGCGAGATGGAGGTCTGGGCACTGGAGGCTTACGGCGCCGCCTACACCCTGCAGGAAATGCTGACGGTGAAGTCGGATGACGTTGCAGGCCGCACCAAGGTCT
>CAMFLG010000356.1 GCA_945957495.1 uncultured Pseudorhodobacter sp.
CAACACCACTCGACTAGTCGTCGGCAGCGTCAGATGTGTATAAGAGACAGCGATTGGCCATTTCACGTCCGGCTGTTCGGAAAGCTTTTTCAGCAGCGCGTTGAATTCGTCGCCGGTCCAGGCATCATCTACCCCGGTGGGGATGCGGGCGCCCACGGCCTCCAGCTGTTTCTTGCTGGCATAGATGACCACGGTGCTGTCGATCAGGCTGGTCGCATAAAGCTTGCCGTCCGGCGGATAGGTGCCTTGCGCGATGTTCGATGCCGTCATGTCAGCCAGCAGCGCCGGGTCGATCAGCGTGTCGATGGGTTGCAAAAAGCCCGACCAGACATAGTTCGACAGGAACGGCGCGTCCATTTCCAGAATGTCCGGCAGCGTGTTGGACGACACTGCCGCGCCGACCTTTTCGTTGTAGGAATCGTGCGGCGTATGGATCAGTTCGATGGTCGTGCCGGGGTTGGCTGCCTCGAACCGCTTGGCCGCATCGCTGATGGCGTCGATTTCATAGGGGTCGCCCTGGAACATCATCTTCAGATCGGCGGCGCCAACCGGAGCCGCCAACACCATCGCAGCCAGCGTCACAGCCGTTGCCGCAGCCCCCGTGCCCAGCCGAAGTTTCAGATCAGTCAGTTTCATGTCAGTCCTCCCTTGTCACCGATCCGACCTCTTCACAGCGAAGAGCGTTCTATCAATCGGAACGGAATGCGTTGAATCTGCGCCTCGGCCGGGGTGATCCCGGCGAGGATTTCGGCGGCCCGCCGACCCATGGCGCGGTGTGGCAGCGCCATTGTGGTCAGCGGCGGGTCAAGGCGGCGGGCGATTTCGGCCTGGTTGTCGAAACTGGCCACGGCCACATCAGAGGGGATTGCGATGCCCAGACGGTGCAGGGCGCCATAAACCTCTAGCGCGACACGGTCGTTGCCGCACAGGATCGTGTCGGGGCGGGGGCTGGCGGCCATCAGCGCCGTGACATGCGGCTGTACAAGGCTCATCGCGAATTCGGTGTAATGGGCGCCCCGGGTTGCTGGCAGCAGCCAGTTGTCCTGCACCGGGATGCACCGCGCGGCATGGGCGGCGCGAAACCCTTCTTCGCGCAACTGGCCTGCCAGAATGCCGGGCAGGTTCAGGAAAGCGATCCGTCTGCGGCCCTTGTCAAAACAGTGGCTGACGATGTCGGCGGCGGCCTGCACATCATCGGGCACCACCGCCGGAACCTGACCGCCCGCGTCAAAGCAGTTGATCGTCAGATCAATGCTGCGCGCGACCTCTGCTGAAAGGGTGACTTCGCGGTGAAACATGGTCGCAAAGGCGATGGCCTTTGGGGTGAATCGCAGCGCCTCTGCCACACCTGCGTCAATGCCACGGGCAGAGCCGACGTTGGTTGCCATCACCGAAAGGCCAAGCGCGCGCCCGGTGTTGTCAAGGCTGCGGACGATCTCGGTTGCGAAGGGCAGGGTGATCAGCCCTTCTGCCACAAGGCTGATGATCGGCAGAACGCCCTGCCGCATGCCACGCGCAACGATGTTGGGCTGATAGCCAAGCTCTTCGGCGGCGGCCTTGATCCGTTTGCGCGTTTCCTCCGACATGCGGATGGAATCGCCGCTAAGCGCGCCGGAAACGGTTTTCACCGAGACGCCCAGTTTATCGGCAATGTCGCGCAGATGGACCTTCTTTTTCATCAAGACCCTCCCTGCCTCGACTGGGTGAACGATTACCCATGGGTTAACGATTACCCATGACTAATATGATTCGTCAAGTTGTTCTGGCAGAGGGGGTCTGCCAGAGCTGCGATTGCGATGGTGGGTGATTTGTCTTGCACAAGCGCCGGCATTGCGTTTGCCGCCGCGACCAGGGCTGCCGCTATGCCTGCTCTTCTGCCCGTTTCACGCCTTCGGCGATGGCCTGTCGCAGTTTCTTTTCCAGCGACTCCTGCTTGGACTTGGCATGCAGTTTCAGGCCGAACATGTCTTTCACATAGAAGGCGTCCACCACCTGCGCGCCATAGGTGGCGATCACGGCAGAGGCGATGTAGATGTTGTTGGCGGCCAGGGTGCGGGTCAGGTCATACAGCAGGCCGGGACGGTCGCGGGTATCGACCTCGATGATGGTGTAAATCTCTGACCCGTCGTTGTTGAAGGAAATATGCGTCGGAAAGCGGAATTCGCGTTCGCGTTTCTTCAGTTTGTCGCGGTCGGCCAAAGCCTCTCGCGGCAGAACCTCGCCCTTCAGGGTGCGTTCGATCATCTTGCGCAGGCGCGGCAGGCGCGACACCTCGTAGGGTTTGCCATCGCCATCCTGCACCCAGAACACGGCGGTGGCATAGCCGTCTTTCGAGGTATAGGTGCGCGCATCGACCACGTTGGCACCGACCAAGGCAAGCGCCCCGGCCAGACGCGAAAAAATGCCGGGGTGATCGGCCAGCGCGAAACAGGCGCGGGTGGCATCGCGATCAGGTTCTGGGTGCAGGTCGATGCGGATTTCATCATTGCCCAAGTTTTGCAGCATATGGGCAAAAATCTTGTGCGCCTCGGTCGGCAGGCCCTGCCAATAGGGAGCGTAATGCCGTGTCGCCTCTTTTAGGAAGGCGACAGTGTCGAACTCTGGCAGGCTTTCGCGCAGAGCAATCTTCGCTTCATCCTCTAGCTTGTCGCGGTTGAGACGTTCCAGCCCGCCTTCCAGCGCCTCGGCGGTGACGCTGTAAAGGCGGCGCAGCAGCATCGCCTTCCAGTTGTTCCAGGTGCCCGGCCCCACGCCGCGAATGTCGCAGACCGTCAGCAGCGTCAGCAGATCCAGCCGCTTTTTGGTTTTCACCGCCTTGGCGAAATCGCGCACGGTGCGCGGATCGCCGATGTCGCGTTTCTGCGCCATGTCCGACATCAGCAAGTGATAGCGCACCAGCCATTCGACGGTTTCGGTTTCTTCGGCTGTCAGACCAAGGCGCGGGCAGACCCGGTGGGCGATTTGCGCGCCGATGATTGCGTGATCTTCGGGGCGGCCTTTGCCGATATCATGCAGCAAGAGCGCGATGTAGATCACGCGGCGGTTTACTCCGGCCTTGAGGATCGCGGACGACAGCGGCAGATCCTCGATCAACTCGCCGCGTTCGATCTGCGCCAGAACAGAGATGGTCTGGATGATATGTTCGTCCACCGTGTAGTGATGGTAGACGTTGAACTGCATCATCGCGACGATGTTTTCAAATTCCGGGATGATGGCCGACAGCACGCCCAGTTCGTTCATCCGCCGCAGGGCGCGTTCCGGGTTGCCGTGTTCAAGAAGCAGGTCCAGAAAGATCCGCATCGCCTCGGGATCGCTGCGCACCGTATCGTCGATCAGGTCCAGATGCGCCGCAATCAGCCGCATGACGTTGGGGTGCAAAAGGTAGCCAGAGCGCAGCGCCTCTTCAAACACCCGCAGGATGTTCAACGGGTCTGACAGGAATTTCGCCGGGTCGGCCAGATCAATGCGGCCCTGCGCCAGTTTGTAGCCCGCCTTCAGCCGCTTGCGTTTGAAAAAGCCGACAATGCGTGCCTCGGGTTTGGCGTGGCGGGCCTCCAGCTCGGTCAAAAAGATGCGGGTCAACTCGCCTACGCGGGTGGCGTGGCGGAAATAGTCCTGCATGAAATGTTCCACCGCGCGGCGGCCACCGGAATCGCGGTAGCCCATGCGCGCCGCAACATCGACCTGCATGTCGAAGGTCAGCTGATCCACCGCCCGCCCGGCGGCATAATGCAGATGGCAGCGCGCGGCCCAGAGGAAATTCTCGGCTCGTTCGAAACTGTCGTATTCGTCGCGGGTCAGCAGGCCCGCGCCCACCAGTCCGGCGGAAGAGGACACGCGGTTAAGGTATTTGCCGATCCAGTAAAGGGTTTGCAGATCGCGCAGGCCGCCCTTGGCCTCTTTCACGTTGGGTTCCAGCACATAGCGCTGACCGCCCTGACGTTTGTGGCGCTCGGCGCGTTCGGCGAGCTTCGCCTCGATGAATTCGGGGCCAGAGTTGCGGAACAGATCCGACCACAGCCGCGCGTCCAGATCCCGCGCCAGCTGCGCATCGCCGATGATGAAGCGGTGTTCC
>CAMFLG010000357.1 GCA_945957495.1 uncultured Pseudorhodobacter sp.
ACGCGCCGACCTTCTGGCACCATGGCGATGCCCTTCTTGACGATTTCGGCCGCCGGGGTGCCATCCAGCCGTTCGCCCATGAAGGTGATCGAGCCGCTTTTGATTTTGCGCAAGCCGGTGATAGCGCGCAGGATCGAGGATTTCCCCGCCCCGTTGGCGCCGATCAGCGCCACGGTTTCCCCCTGTTGCAGGTTCAGCGACACGCCTTTCAGCGCATAGACATGGTCATAGTAAAGCTCGACATCCTTGAAATTCAGCATCTCTGTCATGGCCTACATCCCTATCGCTGCGTCTTCGGAACCCAGATAGGCCTCGATGACCTTCGGGTTGGCCTGAATTTCGGCAGGCGTGCCTTCGGCGATCTTTTCGCCGAAGTTGATCACCACGATCCTGTCGGAGATCTTCATCACCGCGGGCATGTCGTGTTCGACCAGCAAGACAGTGACACCGCGTTCGTCGCGCAGGCGGCGCACTTGCGTCACCATCTTCATGGTTTCATCGTGGTTCATGCCCGCAAAGGGTTCGTCCAGCAACAAAACGGTCGGATGCGTGGCAAGCCCGATCGCCATGCCCAAGGCGCGCAGATGCCCCTGTGGCAGGTTCGAGGCCAACTCGGTGCGGATGGCCTGCAACCCCAGGAAATCAATGATGTCATCGGCGGATTTGCCGAACTCTGCCTCATCGGCGCGGGCCTGTTTGCTGCCGATGAAGAAACCGAAGAGCGAGGCTTTGGAGCGCAGATGATGCGCCACGATGATGTTTTCGCGCACCGTCATGGATTTGAAGATGGTGGTTTCCTGAAAGGTCCGCACCACGCCCATCCGCGCCACCTTGTGCGGGGCAAGGTTGCTGATCTTCTGGCCGCGAAACAGCACCTCGCCGCTGGTGGTGGGAACGAAAGAGGCGATCAGTTTGAACAGGGTGGATTTCCCCGCACCGTTCGGGCCGATCACCGACAGGATTTCGCCTTCGTTCACATCAAAGCTGATGTTGTTGTTGGCCGTCAAACCGCCATAGCGTTTGGTGACGCCCTTGATCTGCAGAATGGGGCTCATTTCCCACCGCCCTTCTTGTCAAACAGGCTCAGCACGCCATTGGGCAGCACCAGCATCAGCGCGATCATGGCGCTGGAGTAGATCAACAGCTGATACTCCTTGGCGACCGACAAAAGATCCCAGCCGAAGTAGAGCAGGAACGTGCCCAGCATCGGCCCCGCGACAAAGCCCAGCCCACCGACAAAGCAATACAGCATGAAGTTCACGCTATCGGTCACGGCAAAGGATGACGGGTAGATGGATTGCGAGATAGCCACGAAAACAGCGCCCGACAGACCGCCGAAGAAAGAGGAAATTGCATAGGTCAGGATGCGCAGATAGGCGGTGTTGACGCCGATCGAAGCCGCAAGTTCCTCGTTCTGTTGCAGGCTGCGGCACAGATGACCCAGCCGCGAATTCACGATCCGCCACAGCGCCAGGTAAGACAGCACCATCAGCGCCACGGCCAGAAGGTAAAAGCCCAGCTTGGGATTTGCCATGGTGGCAAAGTCGGGAATGATCGTGATGCCAAACAGTGACAGGGCCCCGGGCAGCGGGATCGAGGTGATGCCCTTGGCACCGTTGGTCACGGGCAGCGCCAGGGCCGTCAGGCGCATCACTTCGGTCAGAACCAGCGTGATCATGGCGAAATAGACGCCGCGCAACCGCAGGATCGGCAGACCGATCAGCACCGAGATGCCTGCGCAGGCCAGCCCCGCCAAAGGCAGCGTTGCCCAGAAGGACACCCCCGCCTGTGTCATCAGCACCGCCGAGACATAGCCCCCCAGCAGGGCATATGCGCCCTGCCCGATGTTGATGCGCCCGATGTAGAAGGTCAGCCAGACCCCGGCAGACCCGATCGACAACAGCGCAACCGAGGTCAGCGTGTAGTAGATATCCCAGCGCCCGGTTGCGGAAATCAGGACGGGCACCAGCACGAAAACCGCCAGCAGAAAGGCCACAAGGCCCATGATTTGCTTGTTCATCTGTTCAACCCCAAGGCTTGCCCATCAACCCTTGCGGGCGGAAGGCCAGAAACACCATCAGCGAGGCGAAGATGGCGAGGTAAGTGATGTCGCCATAGGCCGCCAGTACAGTCAGGCCGATGCTTTCCATCATGCCCAGAATGAAGCCACCCGCGATGGCCCCCGAAATCACGCCAGCCCCGCCGATCATGATCATCATGAACGCCTTGACCGAGGTGGGTCCGCCCATCCCCAGGTTGATGCCGGTGATCGTGACCAGCAGCCCGCCGACCAGCCCGGCCAGCATCGCGCCCAGCGCAAAGCCGATCATCGAATAGCGGTCCACGTCCACACCCATCAGTTGCGCGGCAAGCCGGTCTTGCGCCAGGGCGCGCATGGCGCGTCCGGTCTTGGAATATTGCATCAGCGCGATGAAACCGGCGATCATGGCAATGGCCAGCACAAAGATCAGGATGCGGTCATAGGGCATGATCAGCCGCATGTCCCAGTTGAACACGCCGTTGACGATCTTGGGCACGCCGCGCTGTTTTTCGCCAAACAGCAGCAGGATCACCGCATCCAGAAAGAACGCGATGCCGGCGGCCAGCAGCATCGTGCTTTCGTCGCGTTTGGATTTTCGGATCACCGGGCGGAACAGGAACACCTCGATCAGCGCGCCCATGACCGCAAGGATCACCGCCGAGGCGACAAGGCCCACGACAAAGGGCAGGCCAAACTGCGCCACAACGGTATAGGTTACAAAGCCGCCAAAGACATACATCTGTCCGTGCGCGAAATTCAAAACGTTCATCAGCGAGAAGATCAGGGTCAAACCCAACGCGATCAGCGCGTATTGGGCGCCAAGATACAGCCCGTTTGCAAGGATCTGTTCCATGCACGGCCCTCCAAAGTTTGAACAGGCGGGGCCGCCGGTAAGGGCGGCCCCGATTGGGCGGGGAAGTTCGGTCAGTCGACCTGTGCGACGAACAGCGTCTCAAACGCGCCGTCTTTGAATACGTTCACCACCAGCGGCACCGAAAGCTGACGCTTCTGGCCGAACGAGGTGGTGCCGACGTATTTCAGCTTGGCATCGCCCACCATGTAGGGGTTCGGCGCCTCGAACGTGTCCATCGTGGTCTTGAAGGCCTCCACATCGGTCATGGCGGCGGGGTTCGCCTCAATCGTCGCAAGAATGTATTCCAGCGCATAGACCTTGGTGTTGGATTCGTCGTTATATTCGCCGAACATCTTGGTGTAGCGATCGACGAATTCGCGCATCGCATCCGAGGCAAGTTCCGGGGTCGAAGCACCGCCAACCGAGATGAAGCCGTTGGCAAGTTCGCCCGCGCCCTCTTGCAGAACGGCGGCGTCCTGCGCGGTTTCGGTGGAAATCAGGCCGGTATAGCCCAGTTCGCGTGCCGAACGGATCAGTTGCGGCGCGTTGGCGGGCGAAACCCCCGACAACACCAGCAGATCGGGCGCGGTCTGAATGACCGGCAGCAACACCGGGGTGAAGTCGGTGGTATCGACCTGATAGGTGACGGAGTCGGACACAACCTCCAGCCCCAGTGCTTTGGCGGCTTCAACGCCACCGTCACGCTGCGACAGCGGATCGGATTCGTTGGCGGCAACGAAAGCCACCTTCTTCACGGCATTGTTTTCCATCAGGTATTTGTAGATGGCCGGACCGGATTGATAGTTGGCAACCATGCCCAGAACCGCGTTTGATGCCGGGGCGGTGTAAAGCTCTTTCGGGAAGGCGTAGGGGAAATAGATGATCCCGTTCTGCTCGGCCACCGGACGCACGGCAGCGGCGCCATCGTCAACGTTGGGGCCGACAACATAGTGAATGCCTGCCTGCGCCATCTGCTCCATGCCCGCAATGGCGCGCTTGGGGTCTTTCTGATCGTCGAACGAGACGATCTCGACATCGTATTTCGTGCCGCCGATGTCGTAGCCGCCGGTTTCATTGATCCACGCAGCGCGGGTTTCCATCGACCGTTGGTTCGAGGTGCCCCAGGCGGCGGCCGGGCCAGAGGTGACACCGACGAAACCGATCTTCAGAACCGGAT
>CAMFLG010000358.1 GCA_945957495.1 uncultured Pseudorhodobacter sp.
GGGTAGCCTGCAGCCTGCAGGAGGGCGGCGGTTTCGGCCAGGGGCAGGCCAACGATGCCGGTGAAACTGCCAGAAATCCACGGAATGAAGGCCCCGGCGGCGCCTTGAATGGCATAGCCGCCCGCCTTGCCCTGCCATTCCATCGAGGAAAGATAAGCGTTGAGTTCGCTGTCCGACAGACGTTTCATCTTGACGGCAGAGACGCTTTCGCGCGTCCAGATCCGGTCGCCACGGCGCACAGCTATGGCGGTGATCACCTGATGGCGGCGGCCGCCCAGATCGGTCAGGAAGGTCGCAGCCTCGCCCGCGTCGGCGGGTTTGCCCAGAATGCGGCGCCCAAGCGCGACTGTGGTATCGGCACACAGCACGATGTCATCCGGCCCCGCCTGCACCGCCATGACCTTTTCTCGCGCAAGCCGCGCGCAATAGGGCCGGGGCAGTTCGGCTTTTTTCGGGTCTTCGTCAATGTCGGGGGGCAGGATGGCGTCAGGCACGATTCCCAACTGCGCCAGAAGCTCTTTCCGGCGCGGGCTGCCTGATCCGAGAATGAAGCGCAATTATCGGTCCTCGCGCGTCTTGATCCGAAAACCGGCGTCCACCAATCGGGACGCGCTCACTTGAAGCGGTAGTTGATACGGCCTTTCGACAGGTCGTAGGGGGTCATTTCCACCTGCACCTTGTCGCCTGCCAGAACGCGGATGCGGTTCTTGCGCATCTTGCCTGCCATCACCGCAATCAATTCATGGCCGTTGTCGAGTTCAACCTTGAATGTCGCGTTGGGCAGGAGTTCTTTCACGACACCGGGGAATTCGAGGATATCTTCCTTGGCCATGGTCTCTCCAATAGGGTTTGGCCCGCGCGGGGGCGGGCTCATGGCGCGGATATGCGCCTGCTGCGGTGGATTTTCAAGCAGAAAGTGCTTTGCCCACACCGGACCTGCGGCCCGCGCCTGCTCCTTTCGGACAGGCGCCGGAAGGGTCATTTGGAGGCTTGCGTCCAGTCCGGGTTATAGGCAGCCGTTGAACCCATCAGAACGCGCCCGGCATAGAGCGACACTGCGGCCCAGGCATAGCAATCCGCATTGATCAATCGGTATTGCAGCGATTGGCTATGGTAAACGTCGTCATGCGCATAGGCGCTGTGATTTTCAATGCTGCCGTCACTCTCGGTTACGGAATATTCCAGATCGGCGATTTCAAGGTATTTGTGAACCGCTTCGTGGATGATGATGCGGGCGTAGCTCAGGCTGGAATAGGTCTGGGTGGCGGCAAAATTGATATGGATTTCGCCGTTGCGGAAACCACAGCTGCGTGAGTTGGAGCCTGTGTAACCGAACACATTGGCTTCGGTGTGTTGGTTGTCCGCTGCGCTGAACGCCTGTTTGCCTTGCGTCGTTCGGTTCGACACATCAAGGTCGATCAGGTAAACCCCTGTATTCAAATGAAAACTAAGGTGCAGAAACCGCTGCCGAATTTTTTCGATCACCCAGCGTCTGTCGTGCTTGCCCAGATCGGTCAAGGCAAAGGACTTGTTCTTCTTGTTCGATGACAACAGGCCGTCGCCAAGATCGGTTGCGTTTGAGGTGAGCCCGAAGTGAGACTCCAGAACCTGTGTCAGGATGGCGGGTTCATCCTGCCGCAGGGCCGACACTTTGAACAAAATGTCGTTTGCCTTGGCAATCGCCTTTTGGGCGGTCTTGGCGCCCTGCAGCGCTGCGGCCTTCATCGCGTCGGTGGGATAGTCTTCGCCCGGGCGTTTCTTATACCCGATCAGAACCGAAGCAGCCAGGAATTCCATCGTGTCGGTATGGCGGGGGCGTTCTGCGCCAAAGGGGGCAAATCCGGTCTTGGTCTTAATGGCTGCGTTGGCCTGGCGAAGCAGTTCGGTAGGCTTCTTGAATGACATTGATCGCGCTCCAGAGTATTGAAAAGAAGACGGGGAAAAATCTTGGGCAGGTAGAGGGAATCTTCGGACGATAGCATCGTTGGTTCATTCTGCGAAAAGAAATATGTGGGCAGAGCCTTTGATGACGTGGCAGGGGATTTACAGGCGATCCCGCCCTGGACCAAGCTTCGTTTAGACTGCGCGTGACCGGTCAGGAGGAGCCGCTGCCATGACCCTTTCCAACGAGATTCGGCGGTGGGCCCGCACCGCAGGCTATTCGCTGGACGGCTGGCGGCATGCCTGGCGGGAAGAGAAAAGCCTGCGGCAATGGGTGGGGGTCAATCTGGCCTCCTGGGTGGCGCTGGCCCTGTTGCGCCCGCCGCTTTGGGCCGTGGCTTTGGTGTTTTTCGCCGGAGTGCTGCTGTTGGTGGCAGAACTGATCAACTCGGCGATCGAGGCGGCGGTGGACTATGTCTCGACCGCGCGGCACCCCTTGGCCAAGGCGGCAAAGGATGCGGGCAGCGCGGCGGTGGCGGTGCTGGCATTGGGGTTTGCCGGGGTTTGGCTGCTGACCTTGCTTGCGCTTTTCTAGGGCCGTGGTCATCCTGTGGCAAAGCGGGGGGCCAAGATGAGCGATGCAAAGACCATTCTGATCACCGGGGCCGGGGCGGGCATTGGCCGGGCCACGGCGCGGGCGTTTCTGGCGCAGGGGTGGCGCGTGGCGCTGATGGGGCGCAGGCGGCAGGCGCTGGAAGAGACCGCGCAGGGGCAGGACGCGCTGATTCTGGTGGCGGATGTTGGCGTTCCGGCCGAGGTGGACGCGGCCTTCGCCACGCTGGCCGCTTGGGGCCGACTGGATGTGTTGTTCAACAATGCGGGCATCGCCGCCAAGGCCGCGCCGATTGATGAAATCCCGGTCGCGGATTGGCTTGCCGTCTGCACCACCAACATCAGCGGCATGTTCCTGTGCGCCCGCGCAGCCTTTGGCCTGATGCGCCACCAGACGCCGCAGGGCGGGCGCATCATCAACAACGGCTCGATTTCGGCGCATGTGCCGCGCCCCGGTTCGGCGCCCTACACCACGTCAAAACATGCGGTGACGGGGTTGACGCGGACGCTCGGTCTGGACGGTCGGGCCTTCAACATCGCCTGCGGGCAGATCGACGTTGGCAACGCCCTGACCGATATGGCGGCGGCGTTTCAGACCGGCGTGCCGCAGGCGAATGGGGAAATCCGGGTCGAACCGGTGATGGATGTTCGCCATGTTGCCGATGCGGTGCTGCAGATGGCCAACTTGCCGCTGTCGGTCAACGTGCCCTTCATGACGGTGATGGCGCGCGACATGCCCTATATCGGGCGCGGCTAAGCCTGCGCCGGTGACGTCAGCACGAAGCCTTGCAGTAAAGCTGATAGATCGTGTCGATGATCGCGCCGACCTTCGGGTCACGGATCGAATAGAAGATGGTTTTGCCATCCCGCCGCGCGCTGACCAGACCTTCGCTGCGCAGGCGGGCGAGTTGCTGGCTGACGGCGGCCTGACGGGCGGCAAGCAGGGCCTCTAGTTCGGATACGGATTTCTCGCCGGACGACAGGTGACACAAGATCATCAGCCGTCCTTCATGCGAGAGCGCCTTCAGCAACGCCGCCGCCTCTGCCGCACGGCTGCCCATTTCCTCGATCGACATTCCGGCATGTCTGTCGTCTTGGGGTGATGACATGTCGTCCCGTACGTCCAGCACCATCGCTTGCTCCCGCAGTAAACTTTCCACATGCAGTAGCATGAATATGGCGGGAAGGCGAGAGGCTGTCACTGGACTGTTGCCCCGTCTTGGCTAATCTGCGCCGATGCCTGTCAGGAGGACAATATGACACTTCGCATGCCCGCATTTTCTGCGCCCGGACGGTTCTGGCGCGGCAACCTGCACACCCATTCCACCCGGTCTGACGGTGTGCTGTCACCTGAAGAGGTCTGCCGCCGTTACCGGGCCGAAGGCTATGATTTTCTGGCACTGACTGACCATTTCGTCGGGCTGTGGGGCTATCCGATCGTGGATACCGTGCCGATGCGGGCAGAGGGGTTCACCACGATCCTTGGGGCAGAACTGCATTCGGGCGCGATGGCAAACGGGGAGTTGTGGCATATTCTGGCGGTGGGTCTGCCTGCCGATTTCGCGCCCTCGAACAC
>CAMFLG010000359.1 GCA_945957495.1 uncultured Pseudorhodobacter sp.
GTTACATTGTCTTTGGCGCCGCGCGACAGCGTCAGCTGCACCAGCGCGTTGCAGGCGGTCTGCGGATCATAGGCAATCAGCGCCTCGGCCATTTCGAAATCTTCGACATGTTCGGTCAGGCCGTCCGAACACAAAAGGAAGGTGTCACCATCCACCAAGGGGCCTGAACGTTCGTCGGTGCGCGGCAATTCATGCACGCCGATGGCGCGGGTGATCACGTTGCGGCGCGGCCAGGTCAGCGCCTGATCGGGGGTAATGGCGCCGGTGCGCAACAACTCGTTCACCTCGGTATGGTCTTCGGTCACTTGCGCATATTGGCCGCCGCGCAGCAGGTAAATCCGGCTGTCACCCGACCAGACGCAGGCAAAATGCCGGTCATAGGACAAAAGGGCCACCAGCGTGGCCCCCACCGTGGCCCCGTTCAACTGTGCCGACTGGCGTTGAATGGCCTGATGCGCGCGCAGGATACGGTCCATGAAGCGGGCCTGCAGATCGGGGGCCGAAACCGGCACGCCCAGGCTGGCCACGCTTTCCACGATCGCGCCGCTGGCGAAATCGCCCGCCGCGTGGCCGCCCATGCCATCGGCCACAACCCAGACCCCAACCTCTGGCATCGCGAGCAGATTGTCTTCGTTGTGATCGCGCACACAACCGGTGTGCGTGGCCGCGCCGGTTTCGAACGTAAATGCAGCCTCGATCATTGCGCCTCCGGCAAAATCAGCAGCGTGCGCCCAAGAAACGGCGTGCTTGCCGCGACCTTAGGCGAAAAGCGGGGCGGATGCCTAGTCATTCTCCTGATACCCCCGGAAAAACCATGCAAGAACATGGCCAGACGGCAGGCCCTCCCCGGCCCAGACCTGCGCCCAAGCCGATTGCCCACCCTCCAGCCACCAATAGCTGCGGCGGCGGGTGGCGCGGTGGTGGTCTGTCACGGCGACATCGGCCCACAGATCGGCCACCTCAGCGCCCGGGCGCACCGCCCAGAAATCGCCGGGGCCATCGGGCAGCGCAGGCGGCACATCGGGGGCAAGGCCCAACAGCAGATCGGCCGGCAGGCCCAGCGTTTCCAGTGGCTTGGCCTGCAGCAGATGCGACTCGACCGCACTGTGCCAGCCCTGATCGGCACTGATCACCGGCGCGGGCGGGCAAGCGGCACCGCTGGCCAGGATGATCAGCGGAAAGCGGCGGCCCACCTTGTCGGCGCTGGCGATCATCACACCGGCGACGGGTTCACCCCAGATCTCTGGCCCCAGCCAGAACCGCAGCGGCGGGGCAGCGGCCCAAACCTGCTCCCACTCTTCGGCAAGGCCATGGCGGGCCTCGGCCAGAACGCCGTCCAGCCACCCCTCCAGCGCGGGTTTCAGGCCGCCAAGCCCGACCTCCAGGAAATCGCCTTTGGCCGGGTGCTTGCCGTAGAGCGCGAGGGCCATCGTTACAGCCCCGTCGGGCAGCGGAATTCACGCAGTTCCGCCATGTTGAACGGGTTGACCAGCGAATTCACCCGGATTTCATAACTGATGTTGCGGCCACCGATGACGTAATCCACCTGCATCACATCGCCGATCTGGCGCGGATTGCCCGCGCGCAGGAATTGCAAGAAGGCCCATGGCCCCTGGAACATGATCTGGCTTTCGCGGTTGTTCATCGCGGGCAGCAGTTGCAACGAGGTGTTGCCGGTGCCTGCGCCGGGCCAGTTGATCGTAACCGGGGTGTTGCCAACCTTGCGCATCTGGATCGGCTGATCATCCACCACCAGCACTGATTGCTTGATGCGGTCATGCGCAGTGGTCTGGTTCACCGTCACCTCCAGCGCCACGGTGGGCGAGCGTCCGGGGAAGAACGCATCGCGGATCGCCGCCGCACGCTGAAACTGGCGCAAGGATTGCAGCGACAGTTTGTCGGCCAGCGGGCTGTCGGGCCGCCATGTCCAGTCGCCCGCGCCCATATTGGCATGCACGGCCAGATTGGCGTTGAAGAACCGGTCCAGCACGCCATCCGGCGCGAAAAGCTGGGCAAATTCCGAAAGCGGCACCTGCCGCGACGGGCTGTTGGAGAAGGGATAGCGCCCTTCCACCACGCTTTGGCAGACCGGCACCACCTGCGCAGTCAGGTCGGCGTTGATCTGTGCGATCGAGGTCGAGGCCGCATCGCCTTCAAAATTCTGCACAGCCTCGTTGACCATGCGCGCCAGATCGGGCGGCAGGCGCGAGGCGGCGGTTTTCAACTGTCCGATCAGCGCGGGAATCTGTGCCGCCGCCTCGGCCTGATTGAAGCCTGCGGCAATCACCAGACCTTGTTGAATAGAGCCAAGGCTGTTCAGCAGCGCGTCAATCGGGCGTTGGCCGGGGGTGCCCTGCAAGAGCGCGTGGTAATCGGCAAAGTTCGCCTCGATATCCGCGCCGGGGATGATCGGCTCTGCACCAGAGGCGGGGCCCGCGCGTTTCTGCGATTTGCCCGCAGCAATGGCCATATCCAGACCGATGCGTTCCAGCCCGCTGGTGCGCGCCGTGACCATGTTGGTGATCTGATCAGCCGCCGTGCCCACCCCATCGGCCACGCCCTCGGCCCCATCCACCGCCGCGTCCACCGGGGTTTGCCCGGCAGGCGGTTGCGTCAGCTGGGTTTCGGCATCCACCGCCTCGACCAGTTTCAGGATTGGGGATGAGGTTGGCGACGAGGCCGCCGACAGCGCCATATAGGCGGGTTTGTCAGCGGCAAGCGGCGCGAGTTTCAGGTTCGACAGCACGCCATCCCAGGCCGCAAGATAATCCTCGCGGTAGCGGGTCAGCAGTTGCGGGCCAAGCCGGGCCAACTGCCCCGACACATCCACCGCAGCAGCCTGATCGCCCATCACCCATTGTTCGTTTTCCAGCTTGGCCGCGACGGCAGCCAGTTGATCGAGGAAAAAGCCGTTGAACCCTTCGTAGGTATACAGCGCCGGGATCGACATGGTGGACAGATCTTTGCCATCCACCGTTTCAAACACCAGCCGCGCATCAGGACCAGCACGTTCCAGCAGGTTGAAATCCGGGATGCCCGAGAACGGTGCCGTCGCCACGATCAGCGAATAGGCCTGATCGGCCACCGACATCCGCGCCAGAATGATCTCTGCCTGTTTCACCAGATCGGCATTCAGCGTCACGGCGTTGGGGCCGGTGGTCAGATCAACCGAATCGTCCAGGTCCAGCATGGCGGCCAGATGCGCCTCCAGCATATTGCGGGTGGGTTCCTGGTTGATGCCGGGGTAAAGCACCTGCTCCCAATCCTGACGGAACCAGCTTTTCACCAGATCGTCCTGCGGTGCGGGGGCGGCACCGCCCAACAGCTTGTAAACCTTCAGGGTTTCGTAAATCGGCAGCGGTTCATTGGCCAGAACGAATTGCTGCAACTGTTCCTCAACCCGCAGCACAAGGCGCGGGCGCAACAGCCGTTCCAGCGATTGTCCATAGGCATCGCGCGCAGCCTGCCGGATGGCGCCCTGCTGCGACAGGCCAAAGCCGCGCGTCCAGTCGCCTTCGGCCTCTTCCGGCGATTCATAGCCCGAGGGCATGGTGCGCAAAAGCTGCAACTCATTGCCGACGCGGGCGAAATCGGTGTCTTTCACCTCGACCGCCTGCAGATCCTCTGTTGCCGCCATTTCGTAATCGGCCATTGCGGCCTGCGCGGCATCCACCAACTGGCGGTTGTTGTAATAGCTGTAGGCCCAGGCCCCCAGCATCGCCACACCGCCCAACAGCATGGCCGTGGTGGCGACGATGCGCAGCACCGAAGACCGGCGCACCGCGCTGCGGTCATAGGACACCCAGCCCTGTTCGCCAAACACCACATTCTGCAGCAGGTCATGCAGGAAGAAGCTCTTGCCCTTGCCCGACATCAGTGCGGCAGACTGGCCACCAAAGCTGCGGCCCATCGCGCCCAGCACCTGATCAATCGGGGTGCCTTCCTGCGTGCCAGAGGTGAAATAGAAGCCACGAAGTATGGCCGAGGTTTTATAGCGGGTGGGTTCAAACACCTGCCGCAGGAAGGATTCAACCTCGTCCTTAAGC
>CAMFLG010000360.1 GCA_945957495.1 uncultured Pseudorhodobacter sp.
GCCTTCGTCAGCCGCCTGCCGCCGACGATAGAGCGGGCGGCTGTCATCCGCGCCTTCACAGTTGCCTTTGGCGCCGGGCAGTTGGTTGGCCCGGTTGCCGTGGGCTGGGCGACGGATGTGGCCGGAACGCTGACCGCCCCGCTGATCTTTGCGGTTGCTTTCATTTTCGCCGGGGCGGTGATCGGGGCCGCGCAAAAGGACGTGGCGTTCCACATCGGCTGATGCCGGGCTGGCGTCGCAATTTCTTTGCTGGTTGCACTTGAAGCCCGGTGCTTCGATAGTGCGAGGCTAACCCGATACCAGAATTCGGGAACGGGGGAGGCTTTGATGAACGCGGTCACAGACACAGAGGATCGTCGCAACACAGCGCGCGGGCGGGGCCGGCCGCGCAATGACGAAGACGAAGGCCCGGCTGCTGAACTGCTGCACAGCATTGCTGCCGGGGTCGGTTTGGACCGCGCCGGACATACGCCGCTGTGGGTCCAGCTTAAGAACCTGTTGGCCGACCAGATCAACAACAAGACGCTTCTGGCCGATACCAGACTTCCATCAGAGCAGGCGCTGTGCGAGATTTTCTCGGTTTCGCGGCCCGTCGTGCGCTCTGCCCTGGCGGCCCTGTCAGCGGATGGTCTGGTCATGAAGGTGCCGCGCACGGGCATTTTCGTCTCGCCGCCGCGGATCGAGACGAACTTTCTGACCTCGAACGTCTCTGTCCATTCCGATCTTGAGGCGCGCGGCCACAAGGTCACGTCCGAGACGTTCCTTTTCGAGCGCAGCGCCCCGGACGAAGCCGAAGCCCGTGTTTTCAGCCTGCCGCCGGATGGCAGCGTTGTTCGGGTGGGGCGGATTTACAGATCCGATGGCCGACCGATCACGCATACGCTGATTTCCTTGCCGGGCCACCGTGTGCCTGCGCTTGAAACCATCGACATCGCCGGGCGGTCGATCTTTCAGATTTTGAAGGATGTCTATGGCCTGACCTCGAAGCGGGCAGAGCGTTGGTTTACCGCCACGATGCCCGATGCAGAGGTTGCCAGACGGCTGGAGGTAGAGCGGACGCAGCCGCTGATTTCCATCGAATCAATCGCCTATGACGCCAATGATATTCCGCTGGAATACTACCGCGCCTTCTACAATTCCGCCGTCGCCCGTATTCACGTTTCGACCGGCACCTTTGCCAACTGACCGGATTTCCACGGTTTTTCTGGGTATACCCAAAAAGATTTCATTTCTGGGCATAACCAGATTGACAGCTTGGGAAACTTGCCCTTATCGTTGCGGCAGGGAGCGAGGGGACTAACCCTCAATATACTGAAATATCGCAGTAAAACGTGCTTCGGCCGGCTGAAATGCCGTGTCCGACCGGGGGGAAGTCTTGGATTATCGCCGCTTGTATGATCTGTCGGGCAAGGTCGCTGCCGTGACTGGCGGCGCCAGCGGCATCGGACTGGAGGCGGCGCGGGCGCTGGCCAATTGCGGCGCAGGCATCGAACTGCTGGATATGAATGCGGGGGCGCTTGCCAGTGCGGCAGCCGGGTTGCGCGCCTTTGGGGTGCGCGTTGACACCACCGTGCTGGATGTAACCGACCCCAGCGCCGTAAACGCGGCGGCGGCGGTGATCGAAGGGCGCTCTGGCCCGGTGGATATTCTGGTCAACTCTGCCGGGATCGCCCGGCTGCACAGCGCAACCGAAGTCACGGATGCCGAATGGCGTCTGGTGATGGATGTCAATGTCAACGGCACCTTCTGGTGCTGCCGTGCCTTCGGCGACCAGATGATCGCCGCAGGTCGCGGTTCGATCGTCAACATGGGGTCGATGTCGGGCACGATCATCAACCGACCCCAATTCGCGGCCAGTTACATGGCCTCGAAGGGGGCCGTGCATCAATTGACCAAGGCGCTGGCCGTCGAGTGGGCCAAATCCGGCGTCAGGGTCAATGCTACGGCCCCCGGCTATATCGGCACCGACATGACGCTTGCCATGCGGGCCCGACCCGAACTTTTCAACACCTGGCTTGACATGACGCCGATGGGCCGCTGCGGCGAGCCCGCCGAAGTGGCGGCGCTGATCGTGTTTCTTGCCTCTGACGCCTCTGCCTACATGACCGGCTCTATCGTCGCCATTGATGGCGGCTACACCAGCCTTTGAAAGAACACACTGATGCGCAATGACCTTTCTGCTACCTTGACCCAACGAGAGGCCATCATCGCGGCCTGCCGGGTGATGAACCGCAACGGGCTGAACCAGGGCACTTCGGGGAATATTTCCATGCGACAGGGGGAAGGGATGCTTATCACCCCGACCTCGCTGCCCTATGACACGATGGAACCGGATGACATCGTCTGGATGGGGTTTGACGGTTCGGTTTCGGGCAAGCGGCAGGCGTCTTCCGAATGGCGGTTTCATCTGGATATCCTGCGGGCAAAGCCGGATGTGAATGCGGTTGTCCATGCCCATCCGACCGCCTGCACCACCGTTGCGATCATGGAAAAGTCGATCCCGCCCTTGCACTACATGATTGCGATCTGCGGCGGTCACGACATTCGATGTGCCCCCTATGCCACTTTCGGGACCTCGGAACTGTCCGAAAACGCGCTGGCCGCGCTGGAGGATCGTTCCGCCTGCCTTTTGGCCCATCACGGCATGATCGCCACGGGCCGCACGCTGGATCGCGCGATGTGGCTGGCTGTCGAGGTGGAAACTCTTGCGCGTCAATACCTTGGCTGCCTGCCTTTTGGCGAGCCGCCGCTGCTGAGCGTTGAAGAAATTCAGAATGTGATCAGCCGGATGGCCAACTATGGCCACGCCAGCTGACCCAAAGACGGCCGCAGCGCCGGGCGTGAGGAGCGCCGCTGCACAAAACGGAACCAGAGGAGGAGACTAGACATGACGACTGCAAAACTGGCCCTGCGCGGCTTGATGACCTCGGCGGCGGTTGCTGCCGCCTTTGCCCTTGTACCGATGGCTGCCATGGCGGACGATCTGCCGCTGGCAGGCAAGACCATTGCGATCACGGCGATTGGCACCGATCACGACTGGGATCTCAAGGCTTTTCAGGGCCAACAGGACCAGTTGAAGGCGCTGGGCGCCACGGTTATCGCGCTGGATGCCGGCCGCAATGACCAGACCCAGGTCAGCCAAATCCAGACCCTGATCGCCCAAAAGCCCGATGCGATCATCGAGCAGTTGGGCAATCTGGAAGTGCTGACGCCCTGGCTGCAGAAGATCAAAGACGCCGGCATTCCGCTGTTCACGGTCGATACGGCAACGCCGCTGGCAATCAACAACACGACCTCGAACAACTACAATATTGGCGCTAACCTTGCCCTTCAGATGGTGCAGGATATGGGCGGCAAAGGCAAAGTCGTGATCTTCAACGGTTTCGCCTCGGTTCCGGTTTGCAAGATTCGTCTGGATCAGGTGCGGTATGTGCTTTCGGATTTCCCGGAAATCGAGATCATTGATCCCGAACTGCGTGACGTGATCCCGAATACCGTGCAACAGGCCTTCTCGGACATGACCGACGCCCTTACCAAATACGGCCCTGATTCCGGTTTGAAATCGGTCGTGGCCTGCTGGGACGTGCCGATGGTTGGCGCAACCCAGGCGATCGAGGCGGCCAAGCGGACCGACGTGAAAACCTACGGCGTCGATGGCAGCCCCGATTTCGTCGCCATGGTCGCCGATCCGAACAGCCAGGCTGGTGCCGTCGCTGCGCAACAGCCCTATGAAATCGGCAAGCAAGCAGCCAATAACGTTGCAGCTTACCTCAGCGGCAAGGAAGTTCCGCCCTTCACGATGGTTCCGGCCGTCTTGATCAACAAGGCAAATGCGGCTGAAGTCGCCAAGGACTTCCTGCCCAAGCAGTAAGCTCTACCAGCCCCGCGCCGCAGGCTCCCAGGCGGCGCGGGGCACCCTATTTGCCGGAGAAGCCAATGTCTGCCCTTGCCGTCGAAATGCGCGCCGTCACAAAGATTTTCGGGCCCTGTCTCTTATACACATCTGACGCTGCCGACGACTAGTCGAGGGGAGGT
>CAMFLG010000361.1 GCA_945957495.1 uncultured Pseudorhodobacter sp.
AACCTGTTGCAGATCGAAGAGCGGCAATTTGCGGCAGAGCAAGCCCAGATCGACGCGCAACTGGGGGTGATGCTGAACCGTATCGACCTTTATCTGGCCCTTGGCGGCGGGTTGTAGGGCGAGTTCCCTCACCCGAAATCCCGCCAAGCGGTTTCACATTGGCAAAAATACTCCCGCGCGGAGCGCCGTCGCGCGTCAGCGCTATAGAAAGCGTGCGGCGCAGCCGCGCCTAGGAATCACGCCGGTTGCCGCTGCGCGGGGCTTTTGCAGTTACGGCGTCGATCGTTGCGGACCCGATAATTGCGGCGCAGATCCTTGATGACCGGGCGCGCTGCCGGCCCGATCCTTGCGGCTCGGGCGTTCGGCGCTGATGATCTTCCACTGGAAGATCATCCGGGCGCGCCTTTACCCGGCCCGATCCTTGCGGCTCGGGCGTTCGGCGCTGACGATCTTCCACTGGAAGATCGTCCGGGCGCGCCTCACCCTCCGAAATGCGAGAACCGGTAGGGCGAGGTGCCGTATTTCTTGCGAAAAGATTTCGAGAAATGCGAGGTCGAGGCGTAGCCGCAGGCCACCGCCACCTCTGTCACCTTCATATCGGTTTCCGCCAGAAGCGACCGGCCCCGCGCCAGCCGCAGGTCGTTCATATAGCGCACCGGCGTCACGTTCAGATAGCGCGCGAACAGCCGTTCGATCTGGCGGCGGGAAAGCGATAGATGCGCCGCGCAGGCGTCCAGATCGAACTCCTCTTCGATATGCGCCTCCAGCCAGGCCGCCGCCTGCAACAGCTTGTCGTGCCGCGTGCCCAGACGCGCGGCCAGCGAGGTGATCTGGTGATCGGCCTCGTCGCGGCGCTGCGTCAAGAGGCACATGTTCATCACCTCTTGCCCCAGCGCCGGGCCAAAGCGGTCGTCGATCAGCTTCAGCATCAGGTCCGCCGCCGCCACCCCGCCCGCGCAGGTCATCACCCGGTCGTCGATGCAGAACACCTGTTTCGCCGGGTGCAGATCCGAGTGATTCTCGGCGAAGGCCGCGATGTTGTCCCAATGCATGGTAAAGCGGTGGCCCTTCAGGATCCCCGCCGCCGCCAGCGCATAGGCGCCGGTGCACAGCCCGCCCACGATGCGCCCGCGCCGCCACAGGGATCGCAGCCAGTCCCCCAGCGCGACCGAGGCCTTGCCTTCGGGTTCCACCCCCGAGACGACCAGAATCATGCCTTCGGGTTTCGCATCGGACCAGGCCCCGTCCACCATCACCGGCACGCCGTTCGAACAGGCCACCGGCCCGCCATCATCCGACAGCACCTGCCAGCGGAACAACACCTGTCCGGTCAATTGGTTGGCCATGCGCAAGGGTTCGATGGCAGAGGAAAACGCCAGCATGGTGAACTTCGGCAACAGCACAAAGCTGACCGGGATCGGTTCCGCCTGCAGCGGAACCTTCACATGCGCCGAGCCTTTGGCGACGTATTTGACCGTGTCGTTCATGGCGCCCCCTATGTCACAAACTACCAGAGCCTGCGAGAGGGCGCATCTGGCCATTCTGTGTAGAATGGCAAAGACTGTGGCAGGAATGGTGAATTATAGACGGCAAGGTCTATCGGGATTTAGACTTTTGTTGACGCAGTGACTTTTTTCGGAAATCAACTGGGTTCAAGAGCAAGGGATTCTTGAAAATGGCAATTTCCGATATCAACTTTCTATATTCGCTGTCGGGCTTTTTTGTCGGGATGATCGTGGGCTTCACCGGTGTGGGCGGGGGATCGCTGATGACGCCGGTGCTGGTGCTGCTGTTCGGCGTGCATCCGGCGACGGCGGTGGGCACCGATCTGCTTTATGCGGCGGCCACCAAATCGGTCGGGGCCACCATCCACAACAAGGCGAAATCGGTGGATTGGTCGGTTGTGCGGCGTCTGGCGGCGGGGTCGGTGCCGGCAACCTTGCTGACCTTTGCGGTGATGCAGGCGCTGGATCTGCAGTCCAGCAAGGGCGGCGTTCTTGCGGTGATGCTGGGTGTGGTGTTGCTGATGACCTCGATCACGCTGCTGTTTCGCAACCAGATCGTGGAGTTCATGTCGCAGCGGGTGGCCAGCACCAGCCCCGGCATGGTGACGGCGCAAACAGTGATCACCGGAGTCGTTCTGGGTGTGCTGGTGACGACCACCTCGGTCGGGGCGGGGGCGATCGGGGTGACGGCGCTGCTGATCATCTATCCGCGCCTGCCGACGCTGCGCATCGTGGGATCGGATATCGCCCATGCCGTGCCGCTGACGCTGATTTCCGGTCTGGGGCATTGGTACATGGGGTCTGTGGACGTAGGCATGCTGGTGTCGCTGCTGATCGGCTCGATCCCCGGCATTGCCCTTGGCAGCACCCTTGCCCCGCGCCTGCCCGAACGCGCGCTGCGCATCCTGCTGGCGATCATTCTGGCGCTGGTCAGCCTAAAGCTGATCTTTTCGTAAGGTGGGCAATATTGCCCACCTTACGGGGTGGGTTTTGGCTTTTTAGCTGCGGATGCCTGCGAACCGCTGCTGCCAGTCGGCGCGTTCCTCGTCGGTGATCTTGCGGAACAGGTTTTCCGGCACGGCAAAGCCGTGGCCTGCGGGCAGGGTGCGCATCGCCTCCGAGATATGTTCGGGCCAGGTCCAGTCGTCTGATCCCATCGCGGCCATCATGGCGGCGGCGGCATCGGGGATGAAGGGGCGCGACAGGATGGCGTAGACGCGGATCAGGTTCAGCGCCAGACGCACCATCGCCTGCGCCTGTTCCGGGTCGGTTTTCACCACCGTCCAGGGCGCGGCGGATTGCAGGTATTCGTTGCCGATCACCCAGATCGCGCGCAGCTCGGCGGCGGCCTTGCGGACCTCCATCTCTTCCATCAGACGGGCATATTCGGCGATGCGCGCGCCCAGATCGGCGATCAGCGCGGTTTCCATCGGCCCGAACTGACCGCCTGCCGGGATGGTCGCCCCGAATTTCGCGGTGGCGAACTTGGTCACGCGGGAGACAAGGTTGCCCAGCACATCGGCGAGATCCTTGTTCACCGAGGATTGGAAATTCTCCCATGTGAATTCCGCATCCGAGCTTTCCGGCGCGTGGCTTAGCAGCCACCAGCGCCAGTAATCCGACGGCAGGATCGACAGCGCCTGATCCATGAACACACCGCGCCCGCGCGAGGTGGAAAACTGGCCGCCGTCATAGTTCAGGTAGTTGAAGGATTTCAGGTAATCGACCAGCTTCCACGGCTCGCCAGATCCGATGATGGTGGCGGGGAAGGAAAGGGTGTGGAAGGGCACGTTGTCCTTGCCCATGAACTGGTAATAGGTCACATCCTGTGCGCCCTTGTCGGTGCGCCACCAGCGCTCCCAGGCGGAATCGTCCAGGCCCTGCGCGTCGGCCCATTCGGCGGTGCCCGCGATATATTCGATGGGGGCGTCGAACCAGACGTAGAACACCTTGCCCTCCATCCCCGGCCAGGGTTTGTCGCCATCCATCACCGGGATGCCCCAGTGCAGATCGCGGGTGATGCCGCGGTCTTGCAAGCCGTCGCCGTCGTTCAGCCATTTCTTGGCGATCGAGGTGGTCAGGATCGGCCAGTCGGTCTTGCTGTCAATCCACGCCTCCAGCTGATCGCGCAGGGATCGCTGGCGCAGGTACAGGTGCTTGGTTTCGCGCACCTCAAGATTGGTCGAGCCGGAGATGGTGGAATGCGGGTTGATCAGATCGGTCGGGTCCAGCTGTTTGGTGCAGTTGTCGCACTGATCGCCGCGCGCGGATTCGTAGCCGCAGTTCGGGCAGGTGCCTTCGATATAGCGGTCGGGCAGGAAGCGGCCGTCATCAATCGAATAGATCTGCTTTTCCGAAACTTCGCGGATCAGGCCCGCCTTGTTCAGGGCCCCGGCGAAATGCTGGGTGAGTTTGTGGTTGCGCTGGCTGGAGGAGCGGCCGAAGTGATCGAACGACAGCCGGAAGCCACGGGCGATTTCGGCCTGCACCTCATGCATTTCGGCGCAGTATTCAGCCACAGG
>CAMFLG010000362.1 GCA_945957495.1 uncultured Pseudorhodobacter sp.
GCATCGTCTTTACCGCGCTGGACGCCGATGGTGTGATGATCATCGAGGCGCCCGATACCAATCACCGCCGCTCTACCGTCACCGCCCTGCAGAATTTTGCCGCGAAATACGGGCTGCGGGCGCGGCAGGCGATCATCGGCTATGCCTCGGAAACTGAACAGGAAATCGCGTTTCTGTATGATCCGGACCGGCTGAGTGCGCGCCACGACCCGCAAGGCGAACCCGCCCCTAGCCACGGCGCCCCCGGCGCGCCGCGCTTTGACAGCCAGTTGCGGCTGGACCTGAACGGCGACGGAGTGGAAGACCTTGTGCGCTTTTCCAAACCGCCGCTGGAACTGGCCGTCACCACCGCGACAGGGGCCGCGCTGCGGCTGATCGGGGTGCATGCCAAATCCAAGGCGCCGCATGGCACGGTGACGGCCAAGGAATTCACCCGCATTTCCATCGAAAACCGCCGCAAGCAACTGGCCGAATGTCTGTGGCTGCGCGCCCGCATCGACCGCGATCTGGCGCAGGGCGGCAATCTGGTGGTGATGGGCGATCTGAACGATGGTCCCGGTCTGGATGAATACGAAAAGCTGTTCGGCCATTCCGGGGTCGAGGTGGTTCAGGGGCTGACCGCCCCACCCGAGGCGCGACTGTTCGATCCGCATGCCGAAATGGCGCTGACCCAGGCCACCGGTTTGCACCCGACCACAGCGCGATTCTGGCTTGCCCCGAAAAAGCGCTATTTCGAGGCGCTGTTGGATTTCATCATGGTCTCGCCCGATCTGGCCGCCCTGAAACCCGATTGGCGCATCTGGCACCCGTTCGAAGACCCCGCCATCGCGGCGGTGCCGGAACTGGCGCAGGCGCTGCTGACCGCCTCGGATCACTTCCCCGTCACGCTGGATCTGCCGTTGTGACCCGATCCGCCCGCGCATTGCCTGCAGAATATCGCCCGGCAACCGATCTGTGATCGCCATAGGCGCAGGCCTTCCTTGACCCCGCCTGCCGTTCAAGGCAACCTGCGCGAAAAATAAGAAAGAGCAGTCCCTTGGCAGCAACGCCCGCCTTCTCGCGCTATGAATTCATGATCGCCTGGCGCTATCTGCGCGCGCGCCGTGCCGAAGGCGGGGTGTCGGTGATGACCTGGATCAGCCTGATCGGCATCACCCTTGCCGTTTTCGCCCTGATCGCCACGCTGGCGGTCAGGTCAGGCTTTCGGGCCGAATTTGTCGATACCATTCTGGGCGCCAACGCCCATGTCACCGTCTATTCCGCCGGGCATATGACCGATTCCGGCCAGATGGTGAAAGGGTTCGAGGATTACGACGCCATCGCCAAACAACTGGCCGCCGTGCCCGGCGTCACCACCGCCGCGCCGCTGATCAAGGGGCAGGTCATGGTTACGGCGGGCGAAGGCGCCAGCGGGGCAGAGGTGTTTGGCATCCGTCTGGCAGACCTCAAGGCCATCCCACGCATCGGCATTGGTGCCGATGCCTATGGCGACATTGAACAATTCAACAACGGCATCGCCATCGGCTCTGGCATCGCGCGCGAACTGGGCGTGTCCGTCGGCGACAAGCTGCGCCTGATCGCGCCATCGGGGGTGAAAACCGCCTTCGGCTCCTCACCCCGCGTCAACGCCTATACGGTTGAATACGTCTTTACCGCCGGGCGCTATGACATCGACCGCACCCGCATCTATATGCCCTTCGCCGAGGCGCAAAGCTACTTCAACCGCGAAGGCTTTGCCGATGAATTCGAAGTGATGGTGAAAGAGCCCGAACAGGTGGATGACATGGCAGGCCCCTTGATGCAGGCGGGCGGGCCGAATGCGCTGGTCTGGACCTGGCGCGACGCCTCGGGGTCGTTCCTGCGCGCGCTGACCATCGAAGACAACGTGATGTTCATCATCCTGTCGATTCTGGTGCTGATTGCCACCATGAACATCGTCTCGGGCCTGATCATGCTGGTGAAAAACAAGGGCCGCGACATTGGCATCCTGCGCACGGTGGGCCTGACAGAGGGTTCGATCCTGCGCATCTTTTTCATCTGCGGCGCCTTCACCGGGGTTGTCGGCACGCTGATGGGGGTGATCCTGGGCTGCCTCTTTGCCATCTACATCGACCCGATCTTTTCCTTCGTGAACTACTTTGCCGGGGGCGGGGTCTGGGATCCGTCGATCCGCGGCATCTATGCGCTGCCCGCCAAGCTGCAATTCAACGATGTGATGTCGGCGGTGGTGCTGTCGCTGGGCCTGTCTTTCGTCGTCACCATCTTCCCGGCCCGTCGCGCCGCCCGCATGAACCCGGTAGAGGCGCTGCGCTATGAATGATTTTGCCCTTGAACTCGCCGGGATCGAGAAAAGCTACAACAAAGGCAAACCGTCCGAAGTGCTGGTGCTTCGCGGCGCCACGCTGGAGGTGAAGCGTGGCGAGGTGGTGGCGCTGGTCGCCCCCTCGGGTGCCGGGAAATCCACCCTGCTGCACATCGCGGGCCTGCTGGACACGCCCGACGAAGGTTCCGTCGCACTGGCCGGGCGCAATATGGTGGGCCTTGGCGACAAGGCCCGGACAGAGGCGCGGCGCGGCGATGTCGGCTTCATCTATCAGTTCCACCACCTCTTGCCGGAATTCACCGCGCTGGAAAACATTGTCATTCCGCAACTGGCCGCAGGTGTTGCGAAAAAGGATGCCGAGGCCCGCGCGATGGAACTTCTGGCCCGCGTCGGCGTTGCCCCGCGCGCCGATCACCGCCCCGCCGCCCTGTCAGGGGGCGAACAACAGCGCGTCGCGTTCTGCCGGGCACTCGCCAACAAGCCCCGGCTTCTGCTTGCTGATGAACCCACCGGCAACCTTGATCCGGCCACGTCAGAGCAGGTGTTTTCCGTCCTGATCGGGCTTGTGCGGGAAACCGGGCTTGCGGCGCTGATTGCAACCCATAACATGGAGCTTGCAGCCCGCATGGACCGGGTGGTTCGGCTGGACAAAGGCCGGGTTGTGCATCCATAAAGGTGGCAACGCGCAATGATGTCGGCCATGGCCCGCAATGGCTTGGCAAGGGGAGGGTTCCTGATGGCGAAACAATGGGTTGGCATCGCTTTTGCGGCCTTGTCGCTGGCGGCCTGCGTGCCGCATGACAAGACCAAGGATATCCCCAGCGCGGCAGAGGATTACGCGACCTTCTGTTCCGCCTGCCACGGGCCGCAAGGCAAGGGCAACGGCGATCTGGCGAGTGAATTCAACCCGCGCCCGGCGGATCTGACCACGCTGTCCAAACGCAACGGCGGCACTTTCCCCACCACCAAGGTGATGGCGCAGATCTGGGGCTACAAGGGCAAGAAAGGCCAAGGTGTGATGCCCAATTTCGGCGAGCTGATGGACGCCGATAACGTCACGCTGGTGCTATATGATGGCGGCGACGGCATTGAAACGCCCACGCCAATCCGCCTTGTGCAACTGGCCGAATATCTGAAGACTATTCAGGTGAAATAGCCGGTTTGCGCCGCAGCACCACCAGCAGCATCAGCAGAACCAGCGCCGGAAACCCCACCGAAAACCCGACCAGCACATCCTTGTGCAATTCGGACAGCCCGTTCGAGGCGGCAAAGATCAGCCCGATCACCGCCTCAACCCCCAACGCATACAGCGTCAGCATCCCGGCAGGCGTTGACAGCACATAGCCCATTCACACACTCCCTTGAAATACACGCATTTCATGCGCGATTTCAGGAAAATGCAACTTTAGGGTGAATCCGTCAAGCCTCGGCTCAGGCCCATTCGCCGCGCCGGAACACCGGCGTGCGGCTGCCATCTGCACCGATCCCGTCAATGTCGATCTCGGCCGATCCGATCATCCAATCGACATGGATCATGCTGCGGTTGCCGCCCTGCGCCGCGATTTGTTCGGGGCTCAGATCGGCCCCGCCGACAAAGCATTTCGGAATGCACTGCCCCAGCGCGATGTGGCAGGCGGCGTTTTCGTCAAACAGCGTGTTGTAAAACAGCACTCCCGATTGCGAGATGGGAGAG
>CAMFLG010000363.1 GCA_945957495.1 uncultured Pseudorhodobacter sp.
AAGGTTCAACGGTGGGCGGTTTTCCACCTGCGGCACGGCGCCCTGGATGGCGATGTTCACCAGCCTTGTGGCGGGATTCCAAGGGGTTGGCATCACGGTGATGGTGGGGCGGAAGGCCTGACCTGCCGCGGGTTTGGGGTAGTTGTAGGGGAAATAGTTGATCATCTCTTCGATCCGCACAGAGGCGGGGTCGGGCAGGACGCCTGCGTTCAGCGAAGAGCGGATGGTAGCGTAGGCGGCGGTATCGACGTCGATTGAGAAGGTCGAGACGGGTTCTTCTGCGGTCACATGCACCGGATTGGCCGGGGCATTGGCGAAGCTTTCCGTGTTTTCAACGGGTTGCGGCATCGATTCAAGTGCCGGTGCCTCTGCCTTCAGCGTATCCATCGGGGCGTCGGCCATGATCCCGGCGGGGGCGGCCATTCGCTTTGCGGCCACCGGGGGGGCGGGTGTTGCGGGGGCGGTTTGGCTGGCGCTGACCGAGGGTTTGGCTGCGGCGACGGCGCCAGCGTCGGCGGTTTCCGGCGCGGGTTCGGGGGACAAAACGGCAGGCGTTGCCGGGGCCGTCGCCTGCTGCAACGGGCCTTTGCCCGCCAATGGCAGGATGACGACAAAGCCGATCATAAGGGCGGCGGCAGAGGTGGTGGCGGTCAGTAAGGGTTTGGATTTAAAGGCGTTCAGCATATTGCGTACTCCCATCATGAACACCGCCTGTTGCGGGCGGTCAGGGATAGGACGCAAGGGCTCGGTTGATCCTTGGAGGCGGTCGAAATTTTCCATCGCCAGCCGCAGGGCGGCGGCTTTTGCACTGGCATCGGGCGCAGGGGCGGACTGCAGCGCGGCCTTTAACGCGTTGATTTCATCTGTCATTTCGCATCCTCCGCCGCCATGGCCCGCAGGCGTTTCTTCACTTCGGACATCCGCCAGGCGATGGTGCCTTCGGAGACGCCCAGCACTGTGCCCGCCTCTGCCTGCGTCATCTCTTCGCCCAGAACCAGCGCCACGGTGTCGCGCAGTTCTGGGGGCAGGCGGGTCATGGCAGAGGCGAGCCAGTCTTGCACCTCTCGTTGGGTTGCAATCTCGTCCTGACGGGCGATTTCCCAATCGCCCCAACCACTTGATGCGCGGGCGCGGGTGGCTTGGCGGCGTCGTTGGTCGTGGACCGCGTTGACAACAACGCGATAAAGCCAGGTGGTAAACCGCGCCTCGCCGCGCCAGTTGCGCAGCTTGGCGGGCAGGGCGGCGCAGATGTCTTGCGCAAGATCCTGTGCCTCGGCGCGCAGGCCGGTCAAGCGGTAGGCCAGCCCATAGATGCGGTCGTAATGGCGTTCCACCAGCGCCGCGAAGGCGCTGCGATCACCGCCAGCGGCGGCTGTGGCCAGGGTTTCGTCGGATGTATCCATCAGCATGACCCTAGTTTGACGCGCGATGGGGTGCAATCCTTGGGTCAGCGATGAAAATATCGGAAATTATGGTTAATACACTGAATTACAACGAAAAATCATGTATGTTTTCCGTATGCAAAGCGTATGCTTTGCGTGCATACGTTTTGCATACCGGTCGCGGGTTAACCGACCGCGCGGTGGCGGCCGGGTTTCGCCGTCACTTGATGCGGAAGTCGAAGTGTTTGCGGACGTTTTCTTCGATCTTCCAGATGCCCTTGAAGGTGGGTTCCACCACAAAGGCATCGCCTGCCTTGACGGTGACGGGGGTGCCGCCATCGGGGGTGATGGTAATGCGGCCTTCGATCAGCACGACGTATTCGTAGGCGGTGTAGGTGGCGTGATAGCTGCCCACGGTGCATTCCCAGATGCCCGACACCATGTCGCCGGCCGCAGAGGTGTGCAGCGCCCATGTCTTCATCGACGGGGTGCCTTCGGTGACGACCCAGCCGTCAAGATCGGCGGTGGAGGGTTCAAGGCCGGTCGTGGCGGGAAGTTTGACGACGGTTTGCATGGGGGTGCCTTTGGTTGGGGATTTTGCGGCCATCTTTGGTGCCCATGCCGTCCCTGTCAGCGCCATCCCCGACATGATCACGGACAGTGCCGACGCTGTGACTTGATTTGGCGGCATCTTGCCACATAGTGCCAAAATGCGGGCAAAAAGCCCAAAGCCCTGCTAAGCGTTGCTGCACGATCAGGTTCATAGCCTTCAACCCGGAGTACACCATGACGACCAGACGCCAGTTCATCGGCTCTATCCCCGCCGTCGGCGCAGCCTTTGCCGTGGGCAACGGCATTCTTTTCGACGAGGGACAGGCGCGGGCCGATACGCCCGCCCCGGCGCTGGCCGGGCATTTCGATGCGAAGGGCAAGGCGCCGTCAACGTTCACCATCGAGGCGATCAAGCAATCTGCGGCGGGTCTGCCGTTTCAGGATACCCGCGATCTGGATGAGGCCGCGAAGGGCTTCATTGCGCCGATGCCGGATCTGAAAATCATGGCCGACAGCGGCCATGTGGCCTGGGATATGGATCGGTTTCAGTTTCTGAATGAGGACCGGGCGTTTGACAGCATTCACCCGTCGCTGCTGCGCATTTCGCGGCTGAACAACAACTACGGGCTGTATGAGGTGATCCCCGGCATCTATCAGGTGCGCGGTGCCGATTTGTCGGACATTACCTTTGTGCGCGGCAAGACCGGCTGGATCGTGTTTGATCCGCTGGTGTCGGCGGAACCGGTGCGCGCGGCGCTGGAGCTGTTTCAGGCCAAGGTGGGCGAGGGCCTGCCGATCACGGCGGTGATCTACAGCCACACCCACGGCGACCACTGGGGCGGTGTGCGCGGGCTGGGCCTGAAGGACGAGGACGTGGCCTCTGGCAAGGTGCAGATCATCGCGCCGGTGGATTTCATGGACTTTACCGTTTCGGAAAACGTCTATGCCGGGAACGCGATGAACCGGCGGCTGTTCTATCAATATGGCCTGCTGCTGCCTGCGGCGCCGCATGGCTATGTGGGGCAAGGCTTAGGTCAGGGCGTGTCGGCGGGCACCTCGGGCCTGATCGCACCGAACCGTTTTGTGTCGGAGCCGATCGAAGAGTTCGAGGTGGACGGCGTTCGGATGATTTTCCAGAACACCCCCGGCACCGAAGCCCCGCGCGAGATGAACACCTATTTCCCCGACCTCAAGGCGCTGTGGATGGCAGAGAACGTCACCGCGACGCTGCACAACATTTACACGTTGCGCGGGGCGCAGGTGCGCGACCCGCTGCGCTGGTCGAAATACATCAACGAGTCGCTTTACCTGTTCGGGCAGGAGGCCGAGGTGATGTTCGCGTCGCACCACTGGCCGCGCTGGGGCAATGCGCGGATTCAAGAGGTGCTGCGCGGCCAGCGTGACATCTACGCCAACATGAACAACCAGGTGCTGCATCTGGCCAATCAGGGCGTGACGATCAACCAGATTCACAACGTTTATGAAGTGCCGCAATCGCTGCAACAGATGTGGTATTGCCGGGGCTATCACGGCACGCCGCAGCATAACGCGCGCGGTGTGGTGCAGCGCTATCTGGGGTTCTGGGATTGCAACCCGGCCACGCTGATCCCGCTGTCGCCGGAGGATTCGGCACCGCTGTATGTCGAGATGATGGGGGGCAGCGAGGCGATCATCACCCGCGCCCGCGCCCTGCATGACGAGGGCAAATACATGCTAGCGTCCGAGATTGCCAACAAGCTGGTGCAGGCCGAGCCGGACAATCAGGTGGCTAAGGATCTGCTGGCGGATATTTTCGAACAGATCGGCTATCAGCAGGAAAACCCGGGGCTGCGCAACAGCTTCCTTGCCGCGACCTATGAATTGCGCAACGGCATTCCGCAGGGGGCGACGGCGGATTCATCCTCGCCCGATGTGATCCGGGCGATGTCAACCGAGTTGTTCCTGAACTTCCTTGCCATCCGCATGGACAGCCGCAAGGCCGAGGGGATGCAGTTCACCATGAACCTGATCACGCCGGACAATGGCGAGAAGTTCATCGTGGAATTGACCAATGCGACGCTGACCAACATTCAGGGGTT
>CAMFLG010000364.1 GCA_945957495.1 uncultured Pseudorhodobacter sp.
GATCAGACCTTTTGCCAACGCTGGAACACCCTGACCGAGGCCGCCGCGCGCGCAACCGCGGCGGAGTGTCTGACGCAATACGACGGCCCGGACGATTTCATCACCGGCAAGCTGAGCGATCTGCCCGCGATCACCTATCATGGCCGCGACGGCGGGCCTTACTTCACCTCGGCGATCTACCTTGCCAATGAGCCCGAAACCGGGGTGCCGAACCTGTCCTTCCACCGCTCGCAACAGATCAGCGATACCGAATTGCGGGTGCGGCTGGGCACCTCGCATGATCTGGCGGGGTATCAACGCAAGGCCGAGGCGCAGGACAAACCGCTGGAAGCGGCGCTATTGCTGTCTTGCCCGCCCGAGATTTTCCTGGGGGCCTGCGCCTCGCTGCCCTATGAGGCGTCCGAGTTGAACATGGCGGCGCAAATCCGTGGCGAGCCGATTGCGATGCGCGCCTGCAAGACCATTGACCTGCAGGTGCCCGCCTCTTGCGATATCGTGGTGGAGGGGCGGTTCTTGCCGAATGTCAAACGCCCGGAAGGGCCATTTGGCGAATTCATGGGCAATTATGTTGAGGTTGGCGACAACCATGTGTTCGAGGTCAGCCATGTGGAATACCGCAAGGGCGCGGTGTTTCATGGCCTGTTGTGCGGCAGCCCCGAAGACCTGCGCCCCTTGGAGGCCGTGACGGCGGCGCGGGTTTATTCCTTTGTGTCCAAACAGGTGCCGGGGGTGCTGGATGTGTCCTGCCGCCCGAATGTGATGATCTCGGTCATCAAGATCAAAAAGGCTTATGAGGGGCATGGCAAACACGCCATCCTTGCCGCACTCGCCTCGCATCTGGATTACAATAAGGTGGTGATCGTGGTGGACGAGGATGTTGATATCCAGAACCTTGACGATGTTATGTGGGCATATCTGACGCGCGGACGGGCCGATACCCGCGCCATGATCCTGAACGACATTCCGGGTTTCTACCGCGATCCCAAGAAAGACCACTGGGGCCGCCTGTGCCTTGACGCGACGATGCCCTGGGGGCGCGAGGCAGAGTTTGCCCGCAAACGCGTGCCGGGCGAGGATGAGATTGACCTTGCAAGCTGGCTCGCGCCGTAGCCGGTCAGTAGCCCTGCCCGCCCTCATCGCGGGTTTTGCCGCGAAACAGCCAGTAGACCCCGATGGTATAGGCCAAGACGACCGGCAGCACGATCACCCCGCCGTAAAAGAAGAATTGCAGCGAAACGTCGGGGCTGGCGGCATCACCCACGGTCAGCGCGTAGGGGATCATATAGGGCCACATCATGTGACCCAGCGTCAGGAATGAGGCCAGAAAGAACACCACGGTCAGCGCAAAGGGCAAGGCATCGCGCCGCCAGCGCGCGGCGATGCCCGCTGCGACCAGCGCCGCCACCGCGATCAGCGGAAACACCAGCGCCCAGCTTTCAAACCGCAAACCGCCTTTGACCAGCCCATCGCTCAGATCCACCGTGACCGCCAAGGCAAAGGCCAGACCCAACAACACCAGCACCGCGATTGACAGGCCTTTCAGCCGCGCATAGGCCCAATCGCGCAGATCCCCTCCGGTTTTCAGGATCAGCCAACCTGCGCCCAGCAGCATATAGCCAAAGACAAGGCCGATCCCGGTCAGCACCGGAAACGGGTGCAGCCAGTCAAAAGCGCCGCCGGCAAACTGGTTTTTTTCAACCGGAATGCCCCGCATCAGCGCACCCACCGCCGCACCTTGCACAAAGGCCACGACAACCGAACCCATGAAAAAACCGGCATCCCAGAAACCGCGCATCTTTTCGCTGCGATAGCGGAATTCAAAAGCCACGCCGCGAAAGATCAGCCCGATCAGCATCAGCAGAACCGGCAGATAGAACGCCCCCAGAAACACCGCATAAACCGCCGGAAAGGCCGCGAACAGCGTGGCCCCGATCACCACCAGCCAGGTTTCATTGCCATCCCAGAATGGCGCAAGGCTGGCCATCATCGTGCGGCGCTTGGCCTCATCCCGAGTGGTGCCGAACAGGATCGCCACACCCAGATCAAAGCCGTCCAGAATGACGTAAATCATGATCGACAGGGCGATGACGGCGGCCCAGAACATTGCCAGATTGCTAGGCTCCACCATGCTATTCCTCCGTCTGTGCGCCGCCGGTGGCGGTTGCGGCATCATCGGCAAAGGCCAGAGGGCGGCTTGCCGTGGCATTGGGAAGGGCCGCATCGGTATCGGACGGGCCATCCCGCAGAAGCTTGTAAATGTAATAAATCCCGAAGCTTACGAACAAAAGATACACCGCGACATAAGCCACCAGCGAGGTCGCCACATCCCCCGCGGTCAGAGACGGCGTCACCGCATCTGCGGTACGCAACAACCCGTAAACCACCCAAGGCTGCCGCCCGACCTCTGCCGTATACCAGCCCGCCAGAATGGCGATAAAGCCGGTGGGAAAGGCCAGAAACACCGGCCACAGAAACCAGCGCGCCACCACATCGCGCCCGCGCAGGCGCAGCAGCACCCCGCCCCAGGACAGCGCCATCATGATCAGCCCCATGCCGACCATGATGCGAAAGCCAAAGAACGGAATTACCACCGGCGGGCGATCTTCGGGTGCGAAGGCATCCAGCCCGATCTCTTGCGCGGTCCAGTTGCCCGAGGCGATGAAACTGCCCAGTTTGGGCACGGTTATGGCGAACAGGTTGGTCTGCGTCGCCTCATCCGGCCAGGCCAGCAGCACCTCGGACGCGGGCTGTTCGGTCTGCCAACGCGCCTCAAGCGCTGCGAATTTCGCGGGCTGGTGTTCCAGCACATAAAGACCGGTCAGATGGCCCACATACATCTGCAACGGGATCAGCACCGCCACCAGCGCCAGACCCCAACGCAGCATCAGCCGCCCGGTCTGCAGATGCACATGGCGCAAAAGATACCAGGCACCCGTCGCGGCAATGCACATCGCGCTGGTCAGGAATGCCCCCAACAGCATATGCGGCCAGCGCACCATCATCACCGGGCCAAAGACGATCTGTTTCCAGTCCGACGGCACGATGCGGCCATCGACAATTTCATGCCCCACCGGCACCTGCATCCAGGAATTGTTGGCCAGAATCCAGAAGGAGGAAAACATCGTGCCCAGCGCCACCATGCAGCAGGCAAAGAAATAGAACCGCGGCGATACCCGGTCACGCCCCAACAACATCACACCGAAAAAGCTGGCCTCCAGCAGAAAGGCCGTGAAGGCTTCATAGCCCAGCAAGGGGCCCTGAATCGATCCGGTCTTTTCCGACAGGACCCCCCAATTGGTGCCGATCTGAAACGCCATAACGATCCCCGTCACCACGCCCATGCCGAAGGAAACCGCGAAAACCTTCTGCCAGAAATCAAAAACCTGCCGGTAAATCACCCGCCCCGTCGCCAGCCGCATTCCCTCCAGCGTGGCAAGCCAGGCTGCAAGGCCGATGGTGAAGGCCGGAAAAATGATGTGAAAGCTGATGACAAAGCCGAATTGCAGCCGTGACAGCATGACAGGGTCAAAAACGTCCATCTGGGTTCCCTTGTGCTGACCGGTGCCGCGCCGTCAAATATGCCGCGTCATTGCCAAAACAGGTAACGGCGCGCGCAGGCTTGGGCAATGAAAATCCACCCCCGCGACGTTTGGCTGCGGCGCGCGCGCCCGGCCTGCGCAAAACGCTGCTTCCTTTTTGCCCCCCCGGCTTTTACGCTGCGCACCAAGGAGACTGTCGTGGCAACATCAGACCCGGACTTTCCATCAAGGGCGCATCTGGCCCAGCGCCCGCTGGACCTGACGGATTCGGTCTGGCTGGATGTGCTGGACGCGGTGGACAAGACCTACATCGACCTGATCGACTATCAGGAACGGCTGGAGCGGCAGAATACCGAATTAGAGGATTTGCGGCGGTTTCTGGCCTCGATCCTGGGCTCTGTGACCGATGTGCTGATTGCCACCTCGCGCAGTGGCGTGATCGAGGAAACCAGCGCCTCGCTTAGCCAG
>CAMFLG010000365.1 GCA_945957495.1 uncultured Pseudorhodobacter sp.
CATCAGACACGCAAAACCCTGCTCTTGCGCAGTTTAACCTGCCTTGGCGGCGAATGCGGCGGCTTTTCCAGTTGAAGACCGCCGCCCTCGGCACTATCTTGCGCACGCTTGCAACCATGTGAAGGACGACCACCATAGCCCGCAGACCCCACAATGCCCCGCCGCAACGCGAAACCGGCCCGCGCATCAATGATCGCATCCGGTCCCCTGAAATCCGCCTGATCGGCGCGGATGGGGAAAACGTCGGCGTCGTGACGCCCGCGCGCGCAATGCAAATGGCCGAGGAAGCCGGGCTTGATCTGGTGGAAATTTCGCCGAATGCCGAGCCGCCCGTGTGCAAGATCATGGATTTCGGCAAGTTCAAGTATGAGACGCAAAAGCGCGAGGCTGAGGCCCGCAAAAAGCAGAAGATCATCGAGATCAAGGAAATCAAGTTCCGTCCCGGCACGGATACCCATGATTACGATGTGAAGATGCGCTCGGTTCACAAGTTCCTAGAAGAGGGCGACAAGGTGAAAGTCACCCTGCGCTTTCGCGGCCGCGAAATGGCCCACCAGGATCTGGGGTTGGAGTTGTTGAACCGCGTGGCGGCCGATGTGGCCGAGGCGGGCAAGATCGAATCGATGCCCAAGCTGGAAGGCCGCCAGATGGTGATGATGGTTTCGCCGAAGTAATCGCGGCACCCGCACAAGACGAACCGCCCCCGGCTTTGCCCGGGGGTTTTCTTTTGCCCAGACCGGCCACGCAAAAGGCCGCGCATCGCGGCGCGGCCTTTCGTGCGTCTTAAGACCTGTTCAGCGACCGTTCAACAGCGCGGTGATGATGCGCACCTCGACCCGGCGGTTGCGCTTTTCGTCCGACTGGGTGTCGATCAGCAATTCGGTTTCGCCATAGCCCTGAATGATCATGTTTTCCGGCGGAATGTCGAAATACTCGGTCAGGGCCAGCGCCACCGATTCCGCGCGCCGGTCTGACAGCGCAAGGTTCATCGCCGCCTTGCCGGTGGCGTCGGTATGACCTTCGATCAGGAACATCTCGCCGGGGTTGGCGTCGATCATCGTCTGCATCAGGCGGCCCAGATCGGCCAGTTGCTTGGCCTCTGCCGGTTTGATCGCGGCAGAGCCGCTGTCAAAGGTCACCGGCGTCAGTTCCACCTGCGGCGCAAGCCAGCGTACCTGCGGGATGTCGCGGATCTGGCGCAGGCTGAAGGTGCGGCCAAGGGCTGCCACATCATTCGCCGCCAGCGCCGCCTTCAGCGCCGCGTTCTGGTCGCTGGTGGAAATCACCACCGGGCGTTTCGGCGGTTTCGGCAGGGTTGACACCACCACGGGCTGTTCGGGGCGCAGATCGTCGATCAGCACCATTTCGTTGCCGTTGCGGTCATAGGCCGCGCGGCGCAGCACCCGGCCCAGCGCATCGCGAATCGTCACGATCTGCGTGCCGTCGTCGCGGGTGATGATGGTGCGCGTCGAGCCGTCATTATACGTCTCGGTCCGCACAGTCGATCCGGGTTGCCGAATCACGGCGTCATCATCCTTGTAGACGGTATAGGTGCCATCGGGGTTCAGCACGACCACGCGGTCGCCGGTATTCGACACCACCGTCGGCGATTTGGTCGAGGTAGTGGTCTGCGCCGCATTCGCCTTGTTGCTTTGGTTGATGATCGTGCCAACCGCCAAAGCGCCCAGCGCGACCAGACCGAATTTCTCAAGGTTCGACAGACCACTTTTCTTGCCTTGCGACACGGCGACCGGGGCCGCGGCAAATTCCTGCGCCGAAGTGCGCACGCTGTCTGCCGTCAGAATTTCCGTCACGGTCGAAATCGCATCGGCGGGTGGCGGAGCATCTGCGGCAATCTCGCCCGCAGGCAAGGGGGTCGCCGCGGCGGCGGCAGTTTCGGTGGCGGCAAAGGGCTGCACCAGAAGATCGGCGACAGCGGTGGTTTCGGCCTCTGTCGGCACCGGGGCATCCACCGGCACGGCGTTGGGATCAACCACCACCGCCTCGGTTTTCAGCCCGGCAGAGGGGTCAACCAGGCTGCCATCGGGTTGCACCGCAAGCTCTGCCTCGGCGGCAGCCAAGGCGGCAGCAGCGGCGGCGGCATCCGCCTCGGTCGTGGCCGCATCGGGTGCGGTGGTTTCGGTGGTGGCGGTTTCGCTAGCCGGGTCAGTGGCCGGGGCTTCGGTGGGGGCCTCGGTTGCGGTGTCAGCGGGTGCTGGCTCTGGCGTGGTTGCATCAGGTGCGGTGGCATCCGTTGCCGGCGCATCGGCAGTGGTGGCATCCGGGGTAGCGGCGTCGGTCGGGGCGTCGGTCGCCGGAGCCTCAGTCGAGGCATCTGCGGCGGGCGCATCTTCCGTGGTGGTCGGCTCAGCGGCGGCTTTGTCAGCCTCTGCCTTTGCGGCGGCATCGGCCTCTGCCTGCGCGGCAGCGGCAGCGTCCGCATCGGCCTGCGCCTGCGCAGCATCGGCATCCGCCTGTGCCTTGGCAGCGGCATCTGCGTCGGCCTGCGCTTGTGCGGCGGCATCTGCATCAGCTTGCGCTTGTGCCGCGGCAGCCGCATCTGCATCAGCTTGCACCTTTGCAGCAGCATCCGCCTCGGCTTGCGCCTGCGCGGCAGCAGCGGCGTCAGCCTCGGCCTGTGCTTGGGCAGCAGCGGCGGCTTCCGCCTCTGCCTGCGCCTGTGCAGCAGCCTCTGCTTCGGCCTGTGCTTGGGCTGCGGCGGCGGCTTCCGCCTCGGCTGCGGCTGCGGCGGCTGCAGCGGCTTCCGCCTCTGCCTGCGCCTGCGCGGCGGCAGCGGCGGCTGCGTCATCGGCCATCTTCTTGGCAATCTCGTCAGCGCGTTTCACCAGCGCGGGGTCGGACGGATCGCAGGCGGCATCGGCGGTGGGTTCGCACAGCACCGTGCCATCCGCTGCCACCACAGACCCGTTGTCCGTCAGGGACTGCGCAAAAAGCGGCCAGGGCTGTACGTTGACCAAAGCGATTGAAATCGCGGTTGTCGAACTCAGCAGTCTTTTCATTCCGTGTCCTTCCAATATGTCCCGCCGGGGTGGGCTTGCGTGATTCCCGAACCTCGGCGCCATGCCCAATACGCCATGGATAAACGCCGTTATGCGATAACGGACCCCGCAACGTCTTAACAAATCACACCACAGAACCACGCTATCGCATATCAGCCGCATTTTTTCTTTCTTTCCCAGCCCGGCTTGGGGCAAATGGCATGAACCCGCCGTTGCAGGAACTTTCATGCGCAGCCTCGCCATTCTGGGCGTCAAGAACGAAGCCGCATTCCTTCTGGAATGGCTGGCGCATCACCGGGCCTGCGGCTTTACCGATTTTCTGGTGTTTTCAAACGATTGCAGCGACGGCACCGATCTGATGCTGGACAGGTTGGCGGCGATGGGGTGGCTTTCGCATGTGCGCAACGATGGCCCGCATGCCGAAGGGCCGCAATGGTCGCTGCTCAAGGCCGCCGACAAGCATCCCTTGCGCAAATCCGCCGACTGGCTGCTGTTTTGCGATATTGATGAGTTCGTGAACATCCATGTCGGGGATCACACGCTGCAGGCGCTCTTTGCCGCCCTGCCCCAGGCTACGGCGATTGCGCTGACCTGGCGGCTGTTCGGCAATGCAGGCGTGGTCGAGATCACCGATACCCCCGTGACCGAAACCTTCACCATGGCGGCCCCTGCCCGCTTTGCCTGGCCGTGGCGGGCGCAGATGATCAAGACGCTGTTTGCCAATACCGGCGCCTACGCCAAGCTGGGCGTGCATCGCCCGCGCAACCCCAACCCCGATCTTTTGCCACGCCAACGCTGGTTCGATGGCTCCGGCCGCGAACTGCCCGCCAGCTTTGCCATGGGGCGGCTGTTTTCCGATTACAGCCGCGACAATTATCAGCTGGTGCAGTTGAACCATTATCCGCTGGGGTCGATGCAAAACTATCTGGTCAAGGCCGATCGCGGC
>CAMFLG010000366.1 GCA_945957495.1 uncultured Pseudorhodobacter sp.
GCATTCAAGGAAACCGTGATCGACGATAGCGACATAGCAATGGCTGCGGCAAGCGGCGTTGCCGCCCCGACCAAGGCAAGCGGCACGGCAATCACGTTATAGCCCGCCGAAATGCCGAAATTCTCAAGGATGCGCCGCTTTGCCTGCGTCGCAATCCGCGCGGCATCGCCGATCGGGCCCATGTCTTGCCCCAGCAAGACGATGTCAGAGGCCGTGCGCGCCGCATCCAGCGCCGTTGCGGGCGAGATCGACACATGTGCCGCCGCCAAGGCTGCGGTATCGTTCAGCCCATCCCCCACCATCAGCACCTTATGGCCCGACATGGTCAAATCGCGCACCAGCGCCACTTTCTCTGCGGGCAAGGCCTCTGCCACCCACGCGGCAATGCCCAGCCGGTTCGCCAGATCTTCCACCGCACCCGCGGCATCACCGGAAATCAGGCGGATCTGTTTGCCTTGCGCTTTCAGCGCGGAAATCGCGGCTTCGGCCCCGGGGCGGATGTGATCGGCAAAGCGGAAGGCGGCGGAATGCGCACCCGCGCACAAATAGGTCGCCGTCACCGACAGGGGCGCCACAGCATCGCACCAGCCCGCGCGGCCCAGACGCACCGTCTGGCCCTGCCAACGCCCTTCGACGCCATAGCCAGGCACCTCGCGCACATCATCAATCGCGACGGGGGCAATCCCGGCGGTTCTGGCAGCCTCTGCCAGCGCCCGCGCCAAAGGGTGCAGCGAGGCTTGCGCCAGCCCGGCGGCAATGGCGAGCGTGTCCGCAGGATGGTCGTTCAGGCCAACCAGTTCCGGCGCGCCAAGGGTCAACGTGCCGGTCTTGTCGAAAACCACGGTATCAACCTGCGCAAGACGTTCCAGCGCTGTGCCGTGCTTGATCAGAAGCCCCTTGCGAAACAGCTTGCCAGAGGCCGATGTCACGACCGCAGGCACCGCAAGGCCAAGGGCGCAGGGGCAGGTGATGATCAGAACGGCGGCAGAGATATTCAGCGCAAAGCGGAAATCGCCGCCCGTCTTCCACATCCAGAAGCCAAAGGCCGTAAAGGACAGCAGATGCACCAAGGGCGAATACCAAGACGCCGCGCGTTCGGCCAAAGTGGTGTATTTCGTCTTGGAACTTTCGGCGACGGCCACCAGATCGGCCATGCGGTGCAGGCTGGACTCCCGTCCAGCCGCCGTTACCCGCAGGGTCAGCGGGCCGGTCAGATTCACCTCACCCGCAGAAACCACGGTTCCGACGCCTGCAAAGACAGGCAGGCTTTCCCCTGTCAGCAAAGACCGGTCAACCTCTGACGCGCCTTCCTCGACGATCCCATCCACGGGCATCCGCCCGCCCGGGCGCACACGCACCAGATCGCCCGCCGCGACCTCTGAAATCGCGCGCACAACTTCGATCCCGTCCACCAGCACGGTCGCCCGCGGCACCTCAAGGGCTGCAAGCTCTTCGGCGGCAGACCGGGCGACGGCGCGGGTGCGGTGATCCAGATAGCGGCCCAGCAACAGGAAGAAGCACAGCATCACCGCAGCGTCGAAATAGGCGTGATGACCGGACTCGATGGTTTCGTACAACGACATCGAGGACGCCAGGATCAGCGCCAGCGAGATTGGCACATCCATGCCCAAACGCCCGACCCGCAGCGCGGCCCAGGCCGATTTGAAGAACGGCTGTCCGGCAAAGATCACGGTGGGGATCGCAATGGCTGCCGAAATCCAGTGGAACATGTCACGGGTCGCGCCTTCGGCACCCGCCCAGACGGCAACCGACAACAGCATCACGTTCATCATCGAAAAGAACGCCACGCCCAGCCGCATCAGCAATTCGCGGCCCTGTTTGTCCGTCTCGGTCGAACTCAACAGGCCCGGGTCAAGCTCATAGGCCTCATAGCCCACACCCTTGAACACCTCGATCAACTGGGCTGCTGTCACCGTCGGGTCGGCATCAACCGACACCCGTTTCATCGTCAGGTTCACCCGCGCCGATCTGACCCCGGGCACCGCCTGCGCGGCGCTTTCCACGGTGGACATGCAGGCCGCGCAATACGCCGTTGGCAAGGACAGCATCAGCCGCGCATCCAACGGCTTTGCTGCCGCAGCCAATGCCTGCGCAGAGGGGGTGACGGCGCAGGCCAGACAGGCCGCTGGCGAGACATGCTCGACGTTGTAGGTTTCGTTCTGTGACGGCTCGGCTAAAGACATATCAGCTTTTCACAAACAAATTGATCCGTTGATGAAACCGCGTGCCATCCTCGGCACGGGCCTCGACATGCATCATCCACTTGCCCGGCGCCAGATCTGCCTTGGCCACATAAACACCGGATTCACGCGCGAACTGTGGATAGCTGTCATCCGCCGCCTCGGTTGTGCGGCCCACCAGCACCTCAAGGCTGGCCACCTTGACGGGATTGCCATCGGCATCGGTGAAGGCAAGCTCCAGTTCTTTCAGCTTGTGATCGTAGGTGGGGGTCAGCGTCCAGCCCAAGGCCAGTTGCGCCTTCCGCTCGGAATCGAATTCCTGGCTGGCGACATAGGAGTTCTCAACCTCCAACCCGGGAAAGGTTGAGACTGCCTTGTAGGCCATCAACACATTGACCGTGATGATCAGGCCAAACGCCCCGACCATGAACGCAAGCACATGCTGTCCTTTGATTTCGGCCATGTCACTTACCCTTTCCGTTGAACGTCGCGTCGTAATACACTCTGTCAGTGCCCGGCATGTCTTCGGTGCCAAGATCTTCGACCCAGAACCGGATATCCGTGCGGTTGGCGTTTGCACCAAGTGAGTCCACCGGAGCGGTGACGAACAGGCGCTGCGTCTTGGTTTCGTTGGCAGGCACCAGAACCTTCAGCTCTTTCTGGCCTTCAAGGGAGAGAACAAACATCGCGTCCGAAGTCGCCGAGAAGGTGAACCAGCGATCCTCGCCATGCTTGTTGCGCAGGCGCAGTTCATAGGTGTTGCGGATAGAGCCATCCGACAGGGTCACATATAGCGGGTTGCGCACCGGCGTCACGTTGATTTCGATGTCCGACCGCATGAACAGCGCGACAACCAAACCAACCCCGACGGCCGCCCAAAGCGCGGTGTAAAGGATCGTGCGAGGCCGGAACACATGCGCCCAGACCGACTTCGGCGGCTCGCCAGCGCGTTCGCGGGTCTCGTCTGTCAGCGCCATGTAGCCGATCAGATGCGGCGGCTTGCCGATCTTGGCCATCATGTCGTTGCAGGCGTCGATACACAGCCCGCAGGTGATGCAAGCAAGCTGCTGGCCATCGCGGATATCAATGCCCATCGGGCACACGTTGACGCAGGCCATGCAGTCGATGCAATCGCCATTGCCGGGCACGTTCTGCTTGCCGCGCGGTTCACCGCGCCACTCACGGTATCCAACGGTCAGCGTGTCTTCGTCCATCATCGCCGCCTGAATCCGCGGCCAGGGGCACGCGTAGATGCAGATCTGTTCACGCGCGAATCCGCCGAAAAAGAACGTCGTCAGCGCCAGAATGCCCATGGTCGTGTAGGCAATCGGATGGGCCGTCCCATGGATCAGATTGACCAGGAGTGTGGGCGCATCGGTGAAGTAGAACACCCAGGCCCCGCCCGTCGCCAGCCCGATCAGGAACCAGACCAGCCATTTCAGACCATTCTTGGTGATCTTCTCAGCATCCCATTTCTGGCGATGCAGACGGATGCGCGCGTTGCGATCGCCCTCAATCCAACGCTCGACCAGAATGAACAGATCGGTCCAGACGGTTTGCGGGCAGGCATAACCGCACCAGACCCGCCCGGCGGCAGAAGTGAACAGAAACAGGCCCAAGCCCGCCATGATCAGCAGGCCAGCGACGAAATAGAACTCATACGGCCAAATCTCGATCATGAAGAAGAAGAATCGCCGCCCGCCCATGTCGATCAGGACGGCCTGATCGGGCCCAGGGGTGTCCGCCCTCGCCGCCATCCGCTGG
>CAMFLG010000367.1 GCA_945957495.1 uncultured Pseudorhodobacter sp.
TGCGGCTGCAGGCCTTGCTGGTCAAAACCGAAACGACCTATGGCACCGATCCCACCCCGACCGGCGCTGCCAACGCGATCCTGGCGCAGAACGTCAAGATCACGCCGATGAAGGGATCGGACGTCAAGCGCGGCCATGATACCCCCTATTTTGGTGCCAATCCGACCATTCCGGTTGGGCTGCATGCGTCCATCAGCTTCGAGGTCGAGGTGAAGAGCTCGGGTGTTGCCGGGACGCCGCCCGCCTATGGCCCATTGCTGCAGGCCTGCAAATTGGCTGAGGTGATCGTTGCCGCCACATCGGTGACCTACAACCCGCATTCCGGCACCCAGAAATCGGCCACGATCTACTTCAACGTGGACGGTACGCTGTTCAAGATTGTAGGCGCGCGCGGCACCTTCACCTACGGCCTGAATGCCCAGGGTATTGTCGTTCTGAAGTTCGAGATGACGGGCCTTTTCGTTCAACCCTCTGCGTCGGGCCTACCAGCAGTCACCCTGGGCACGCAGCTGACCCAGATCCCGCAAGCGGCCAGCTCGGCCAATACGCCGACCTTCACGCTGGCGACAACCGCTCTGGCCTTGCGGTCCTTCACCTTCGATGCGGGGTGCGAGGTCAAACCCCGGTTCCTGATCGGGTCGGAACAGATCCTGATCACCGATGCCGCCGAAAGCATTGATCTGCAGATCGAGGCGGTGGCGCTGGCGACCTTCAACCCGTTTGCCTTGGCAGCGGCGGCCACGCCGATCCCAGTCTCACTGGTCCATGGGGTGGGTGCGGGCAAGATCACCACCCTGTCGGTTCCGGCCGCCCAGGTGATGCGCCCCGATGGGCTGGAGGAGCAGGACGGCCTCGTCGAGTGGAAGCTCAAACTTACGCCGCTGCCCGTCTCTGGCAATGACCAGTTCACCCTCGCCTTCACCTGATCGGAGATCCCATGAAAATCATCAAAAACCGCCCGTTTAACGCCATTGTAAAGGTGGTTTACCCGGGCGATGCAGCTGACGCTGAAAACAGCTTCACCGGGCACTTTGTTGCCCTCGACCTTGAGACCATGAAAGAGCTGAAGCTCGGCACGGTCGAGGCGGAAGACGCCTACATGGATCAGATGTTCACGGGCTGGGACGGGCTCGTCGACAGCACCGATGCGCCGTTTGAGGTGACGCCTGAGAACCGCGCGGCCTTGCTGAGCGATCTCGCTGTGCGCCGGGCCATCATGGATACCTACGCCAAAGAGATGTCGGGCCTGCGCCGGGGAAACTGATTTGGGCGGGCCGGGCTTGGGCGCGCGGTGACTTTGCCCGCAAGTCTGGCGCCCCCAGCCCCGAGGAACAGGCCGTCAAAAGCGCCGCCTTTTTCGGCCTGACCCTGACACTTGATGCCGAGGCCCAACAGGAGGGCCTTTGGCACGATCACCTCGCGGCCTGGACCGCCTGGTGTGCGATTTCCGGGCAGTGGCGCAGCGTCGCCCTGTCCGGGAACTGGGGCTCGAAGGTGATCTGGCTGGGCATCGACTACACCGCCGCCCGTGCCGCCCTGGATCTGGCTGGGCTGAATGTGACGCCCGAGATTTGGAACGACGTGCGCACCATCGAAGAGGGCGCAACCGAGGAAATGAACCGCCGTGGCTGACATGCGCATCAGTATGATGATCGAGCTGAACGCCCAGCGTGCCCGCGCTGAGGCGGCCGCTTTGCGCGCAGAGATCGACCAGGTCGGCAAGACAGCCGATGCGGCGGGCCGCGCCTCTGGGTCTGCGGCAGGCGGCATCGATCGGCTGGGCACGTCGGCTCAGGCGGCCGGGGCCCATGCGTCAACGGCGGGGGATGCGGCCACCGGCTGGGCCAGCGCCATCGATGTCATCCGGCAGGCCATCAATCCGCTTGAGGCCGATCTGGTCGAGACGCTGAGAGAAATGCGCAATATCTCGGTGGCCGAAGAAATTGGCGCCTTGACCGCCCGCGAGGCCGCGCTGGCGCATGATCAGCTGGCGCGGTCAGTCATTCAGGTGCGCGGCACGATCGAAAGCGCGAACGCCGGGTATGACGCGACCGGCGCTGCCATTCCGCGTGTCGAATCAGCGATGCAGCGGATGATCGCGGCCAACACCGGCATGACAGCCAGCGCGTCGGATTCGGTCGCAGCCGAGCTGCAGCGAGGCGCTGCCCTGGACGAGCTGCGTGCCCGGTTTGATCCGCTGTTCGCGGCCTCACGCCGCTACGAGCTGGAACTGCGCGAGATCAATGATGCCGAACGCCAGGGCGCCCTGACGGCGGCGGCGGCCGGGGCTGCACGCGAACGCGCGGCGGCAGGAATGGCACCTGCCGTGCGGCAGATCGGCGGGGCGGCGCAAAGCTCGACCGCCTATGTCGCGCAGCTGGGCTATCAGGTCAACGATATCGGCGTGATGCTGGCTTCGGGGCAAAACCCCTTGGTGCTGGCGATGCAGCAGGGCACGCAGGTCAACCAGGTGTTCGACCTGATGCGCAAGGAAGGCCAGTCGGTTGGCCAGGCGATCAAGTCATCGCTGCTGAGCATGGTCAGCCCGATGAACCTGTTGACCCTCGGCGCGATTGCATTGGGCGCCTATGGGGTGCAGGCCCTGATGTCGCTGCGCGAAGAGACGGTCTCTGCAGATGATGCGATTGAGGCGATCACGTCCTCCGTGCAGGAATTTGCCACGCAAACCCGGCGATCCAGCGACGATATCGTCCGCGATTTCGGGCGCATCAACCCTGAACTGGTCGAGATGCAGCGCAACCTGACCGCGTTGGCGCAGGTCAGGGCGCTGCTGGATATTCAGTCGACCATGAAGTCGCTGAGCGCCGAAATGGGCAGTGGAATTTATGACACCGCCAAACTGCTTGGCGCACCTGCGTTTACAGAAGAGAGATCCGTCAGCCTTCCTGTCCGAGCGTTCATCGCGGGTCTCAACGAGCTGCAAACCGCCAAAGGTCCGGATCAGGCGTTGGCTGTCGTCCGCAAGCTTTCGCAGCAACTGGTCGAGGCCGCCGGTGGTGTCGACCAGATGTCCGAGGCGCAGTTGTCCTACTATGGGAACCTCGTCGAATCGGAATCGGCGCTGGAACGGCTGGTCGCGGCCCAAGCCCAAGCCAAGCGCCAGACGGTCGAGATGGCGATCGCCTCTGGCGCGCAGAACATCGGCATGCATGCGGCCCTGTTCGTGGATCAGCCAGTCACCGTTGACCCGGCCCAACGCGACCGCGCCAAGCGCGATGCGAACGAGTTGATCGAAGCCGGTCGGCAAGAAAACGAACTCGCCCGTCTGAAGCTGGTCTATGGCGAACGAAGTGCTGAAGTGCGCGCCGAAGAGCAGCGGCAGGCGATGGCCGCAATCGAGGCCAGAATCACAGAGCTGGGCATCGATCGCCAGGGCTTGCAGGCGGCGGCGATGCGGACGGGCGAGGCCGTCAAACTGGCCCTGGCCGAGGGAAACCGCCTGGCCGCGCAGCGCACGGCCTCAGACCAGCTGCGCGACCAGTACGCCACCCAGGCGCGCATCGTGGAACTGTCGGCGAAATACGGCGCTGACAGCCTGGAAGTGGCCTATGCCCGCGCGGCGGCCGAGCGCGAGACGCAAGTGGCGCTCTTGGCCTCGCAAGGCATTGCGGGCAAAGAGGCCGACGAACTGATGCGCGGCTGGGACGCCGCGCAAGGCATCGCCTCGGTCAACATGGCGGCCGGAATCAGCGCGGCCGCTGATGTGGCTGCCCTGCTGGCCGCACGACTGGGCGTATCGATGCAAACCGCGCTCGGGCTGATGGGGATCGCTGCCGGGACCAAAAACGCCAGCGCTGGTGCTGGCCTGTCCTTTGCCATCGGCTCGCCCGAGGCGGCGGCCGCCACGCCCTCATTGGGATTTGGCAACTATTCCGGATCATCCTATCAGCCTCCTACCTTCGATAAGCCGACGGCAGCAGGTGGCGGAAAAGG
>CAMFLG010000368.1 GCA_945957495.1 uncultured Pseudorhodobacter sp.
ATTGTGCCACCTCAACGTATCGCCTATCGTCGCTTTGCGATATGATTGAACAGGACAAGGGTGTCAATCGAAACATGTTGCTGCGCTTGCTAGAAGAGTTGGTGCGCCTGTAAGCTGGCGGTGGGGGAAAAACACATGATCAAACCAACCCGCAGGCAGGCTTTGCTTATGATGTGCGCGATGTGCGCCGCGCCTGCTCTCGCCCAAACCGTCCCCCCCATCAGGTTGGGTTTGACACCTGTTTTTCTGGACAACGATGGCGCGGTCATCCTACGTCTGCGGGAGGCGTTGCAGACGGGAACAGGGCGCAGCATCGAACTTGTCCAGCGACGGACCTATCAGGAAGTCACGGGGCTCTTGCTGGAAGGTGCGGTGGATGCTGCTTGGCTCTGCGGATATCCTTTCCTGCAGCACGAGGACAATCTTGCGCTGTTGGGCGTTCCGATCTGGCGCGGCGAGCCGCTCTATCAGTCCTATCTGATCGTGCGGGCTGATGATCCTGCCAGCAGCCTTTCTGACCTGCGGGGTGGCACGCATGCCTATTCCGATCCCGATAGCAATTCCGGCTGGCTTGTCACCGCCTCAGATATTGTCCGCATGGGAGAACGGCCTGAAGGCTTCTTTTCCCGAACCCTGTTTGCCTATGGCCACCGCAATGTGGCTCGAGCCGTGGCCGGTGGTCTGACGCGTTCCGGCAGCATCGACGGCTATGTCTGGGAGGCGCTCGCGCAGGTCGAGCCGGACCTGACGGCGCGGACCAAGGTCATCGGGCGGTCTGAGAAACTGGGGTTTCCCCCCTTTGTGACGCGCAAAGATCATGTCGCCGGCCCAACTGTAGACCTTTTGCGCACAGCTCTTTTCGATCTTGGGGCATCGCCTGATGGCAAAGCCGCCCTCGACCTTCTGCAACTGGACGGGATCGCGCCGGGCGACCTTCGCCTTTTCGATGGCATCCGGGCGCGCATGCGCGACGTGCAGGGAGCATGACCGGGGGTATGCTGAAAATACTACAGGACATGCCCCTGTCGTTTCGGGTCCCTCTCATTGCTTCGGCAATGATGGTGCTGGTGGGAGTGGTGGCATCGCAGCAGGTGTTGTCATCCTTATCCTCGGTTCAGGAAGCCAGGTTGCGGGAACTGGCCCGCCTGCACGTCGATGGGCTGGCCGTAGCCCTTGGACCGTCCGTTCTGCGCCGCGATGTCTGGGAAGTCTATGACACGCTGGACCGCGCCGCTTCCGCAGGTTCAGGACAGCGCATGGTGCTGACCGTTGTCGCGGATGAAACAGGGCGAGTGATTGCGGCCTCAGATCCGTTGCGCGCGCCGGTGGACTCGGATGTTGGCCCCTTGGCGGATGAGGCACAGGCGATTGATGCGATCCGCCTGTCAGGGGCTGAGGATCATATCCGCGTTTCTGCACCCCTTGATTATCAGGGCCGGAACGTGGGCCAAATCATAAGCGAATTGAACGTGGCCGATCTGGTGGCGGAACGCTGGAAGGCGGGCCTCTATCTTCTGGCCGGAAATGCCGTTGCCACTTTGGTGCTGGCTTTTGGCGGGTATCTTGCCATGCGGCGCATGTTGAAGCCGGTCGCCCGGCTGGCCGGACACATGGGCCGGATGGAAGGGACGCTGGAACCGATCCCGGACAAAGACTTGCCGAAGGGCGATACGGAATTGGCGCGGTTGTTCCAGACTTACAATACAATGTCAGACGCCGTGCAAGCCAAGGCCGAAGCGGAACGGCGGCTGGCCGAGCGGGAAAGGTTTGTCAGCCTTGGGCGGCTTTCGTCATCTTTGGCACATGAAGTAAACAACCCGCTTGGTGGACTCCTGAACGCGGCAGACACCATTCATACCTATGCCGACCGGCCCGAAGTCGTCCGGCAATCGGCAGAACTGATGCAACGTGGTCTTGGCCATCTGCGCGACGTGACGCGCGCAATCCTTGACCAGAACCGGCTTGACCGCGCCGGGCAGCCCTTGCGCCCCGAGGACTTCGAGGACTTGCGGCTGTTGTTTGAACCCGAAGTGCACAGCCACAGTCAGAGTCTGGATTGGCAGATGAAGGCGGGGGCAACGGCGTTGGCAATGCAGCCCGCGGCCCCAGTTCGGCAAGTTGCACTGAACCTGCTGCTCAACGCAGGAGCCGCAGCGGGAGTGAATGGGAAGGTGGGACTGGCCGTAACCGCTGGCGGCAATTGCCTTTCGATTTCGGTCACAAATTCAGGAGCGGCGATGAGCGAGGGTGACCTTGCCCGGCTTATGGCCTCTGGCCCCTTGCCTCTGGGTGGCGGTGTCGGCCTGCGCCTTGTGCATGACATCGTCGTCGGTCTTGGCGGCACAATCCTGCATGAGCGCGCAGGCGAGCAAACCCAGATCAAGGTGAATCTGCCAATTGAAGGGGGCGTTGATGCTTGAAGGGCGCCGCATCGTGCTGGTCGAGGATGACGAGATCATGGGAGCGTCGCTTTTGCAGCGTTTGACGCTGGAGGGGGCCGAGGTGCAATGGCACCGTCAGATCGCCCGCGCGCTGCCAGCGATCCGCACTCCGCGCAAAACCCTTGATGCCGTGATCTGCGACATTCGCTTGCCCGATGGTACAGGTGAGGAGCTTTATGACACCCTGACTCGCACGGGACATCCGCCACCCTTTCTGTTTATCACCGGTCAGGGCGGGATTGATCAGGCCGTGCGGCTGATCCGCTCGGGTGCAGCAGACTACATCACCAAGCCTTTTGACATTGGGGCCTTCCTGAAACGCTTGGCTGCGGTCATGCGGCCGAGGCCTGATCAGGACATGCCACCCGAAACCGGCATCACTTCGGTTGCGCGTTCGGTAGACCGGCAAGTGACCGAGGCAGCAAAACGCGACTCTGCCCTTCTCATCCGGGGCGCATCGGGACTTGGCAAACTTCGGCTGGCGCGGCGCGTGCATGAACTTTCTGACCGCAAAGCCGCTCCGATTGTGGTCTGCAATGCACTGCGCGACACAGTTAGCGCACATGAGTTGAAGGCGGCTGTCGATGATGTCGGTGAGGGCTCGCTTGTCATCATCGGAATATCACGGCTTGGCCCTTGCGCGCAGGATAGCCTGATCGGCCTGTTGGCCGCGCCACGCTTTCGACTGATTGCCACGCTTGGCCTTGAGGCAGACGAGGAGGCGCAGGTCATGCGGAGTGATCTGCTGTCGCTCTTGCGTTCGCATGAAATCGTGGTGCCCCCCTTGGCCGACCGCCCCGATGATGCTGTCTGGCTGGCGGCCCAATTGTTTACCGGCTTCAATGCCCGACGCATGGTCCCATTGACTGGAATCGCTGCCTCGGCAGAAAAGGCCATCCAGTCATATGACTGGCCAGGCAACGGCCGCGAACTCCGCGCTCGGTTGATGCGGGCCGTCGAGGCTGCGGAAGGGGCGATGGTTTTGACGTCCGACCTTTTTCCGGAACGCGCTGCGGACGTTGAAATGCGCTCGCTGTCCGAAGTGCGTGATGCTGCTGAAAAAGCGCAAATCGTTACAGCACTCGAACGCACTCATGGCCAGGTCGGCGAGGCGGCAAAACTGCTGCGCATCTCCCGCACCACCCTGTGGGAAAAGATGCAAAAGCTGGGGTTGTAAGGCTCATCGGATGTTCGGAAATCCGAACGCCCGAAATTTGTTCGCCTTTATAATGTCTTGCCGCGCTGCGGCGCTGCGGGGTGGGCTGTCGCTTTGGCCCCACACCTTCCGTTATCCTTCGCTTGAGGAAGCCTAGGGAGGAAAGCTGACATGAAATGCAATCGGTTGGTCGATGTCGGCCGCCGCCAGTTTCTGCGCGGGGGCATTATCAGTGCCGCGGGCGCAGCAGCAGCGGTGGCATTGCCCGCAGGACAGGCGCAAGCACAGCAGGCACGGGCGATGGTGGATTATCCGTCGAACAAGCTGGCCAATCTTGCGGATCTCAAAGTGAACGAG
>CAMFLG010000369.1 GCA_945957495.1 uncultured Pseudorhodobacter sp.
ACCCGCGAGTCCTCTACGTCTCGTGGGCTCGGAGATGTGTATAAGAGACAGATCTGGAACGCCTGCGCGACGAGGTGCGTCTGCCGATCCTTTACGTCAGCCATGCCCTGCCAGAGGTGGCCCGACTGGCCAATTCCATTGTGGTGATCGAGGCGGGCCGGGTGCTGCGATCCGGTCCTGCGGCGGATGTCATGGCCGATCCGAACCTGTCGGCGATCCTGGGTCTGCGCGACGCGGGCAGCCTGATCACCGCGCGTCTGGTGGCGCAAGAGGCCGATGGTCTGACCCGGTTGGAAACGCCGGGCGGGGCGCTGTTCCTGCCGCAGTTCGCGGCGTCGGTGGGGGAGGTCGTCCGGCTGCGCATTCCGGCGCAGGATGTGATGATCGCGCGCAACCGACCCGAGGCGATTTCGGCCCTGAATATCCTTGCCGTCACAATTGACAGCGTGACCCTTACCGCCGGGTCGGGCGCCGTACTTTCCTTGCGTCTGGGCGAGGAAAAACTGCTTGCGCGGTTGACCCAACGCTCTGTCCAGGCGCTGCAACTGCGGCCGGGTCTGGAGGTTTTTGCCGTGTTGAAATCGGTCGCGCTGGCGCAAGGCCCGTTCGGGGCTTAGCGCGGAGAATATTCCGCATACTTTCCAAAGTTTAAGACAAAAGCGTCGCAATCAAGCTTGTGGGCCGAAAAACTTCCGTCCAAGTTAATCTCGGAAGTCCCCGGATCGGGGTGAATGAGGCCCCGATGAGTCAGTCCCCTGCTGTCAACCTATCGCCCGTTGTATCTGACGATATTCGTAGGACGACGTGTTACATGTGTGCGTGTCGGTGTGGGATCAACGTTCATTTGCGCGATGGTCGGGTGAGTTACATTGAGGGGAACCGGGATCATCCTGTGAACAAGGGTGTGTTGTGCGCGAAGGGCGCGTCGGGGATCATGCAGGTGACGGCGCCTTCGCGGTTGCGCGCGCCTTTGCGGCGGGTTGGTCCGCGTGGGTCTGGGGCGTTTGAAGAGATTTCCTGGGACGAGGCGCTGGCGCTGGCGGTGTCCTGGCTGAAGCCCTTGCGCGAGACGGCGCCAGAGAAGCTGGCGTTTTTCACCGGGCGCGATCAGAGCCAATCGCTGACGGGGTGGTGGGCGCAGGCGTTCGGGACGCCGAATTACGCCGCGCATGGCGGGTTTTGCTCTGTCAACATGGCGGCGGGGGGGATTTACACGATCGGCGGGGCGTTCTGGGAATTCGGCCAGCCGGATTGGGCGCGCACCAAGCTGTTCGTGCTGTTCGGCGTGGCCGAGGATCACGACAGTAACCCGATCAAGATCGGGCTGGGCAAGTTGAAGGGGCGGGGTGGCCGGGTGATCGGCATCAACCCGATCCGCACCGGCTATAATGCGGTGGCGGATGATTGGTACGGCATCACGCCGGGTACGGATGGCCTGCTGATCCTGAGCCTGATCCATTGCCTGCTGCAGGCGGGCAAGGTGGATCTGGACTATTTGGCGCAGTTCACCAATGCGCCCTTGCTGGTGGTCGAAGAGGGGCCCGACAAGGGGCTGATCGTGCGCAACGCCGAAAGCCAACCCTTTGTCATAGACCGCAGAACCGGGGAACCTGCGCCCTGGGACGGGCCGGGGGTAGAGCCCGATCTGGGCGCCACCTGGCAGGGCAACCGCACGGTGTTCCAGCATCTGGCCGAACGCTATCTGGCGGCGGAATACGCGCCCGAGGCGGTGGCAGAACGCTGCGGCATCCCGGCGGCGCGCATCCGGGGGCTGGCGGCGGAACTGGCGGATGTGGCCTTCAATCAGGCGATCGAGATCGCGCAGCCCTGGACGGATTTTCGCGGCAATCACCATGCGACGATGCCGGGGCGCCCGGTAAGCTTCCATGCGATGCGGGGGATTTCGGCGCATTCCAACGGCTTTCAGACCGCCCGCGCCCTGCATCTTTTGCAGATCGTGCTGGGCACGGTCGAGGTGCCGGGTGGCTATCGGCTGAAGCCGCCCTACCCGAAACCGGTCGAGGCGCATCCGACCCCGCATTTTGTCGCCGTGCCGGGCAAGCCCCTGTCGGGGCCGCATCTGGGCTATGTGCGCGGGCCGGAGAATCTGGCGCTGAAAGAGGATGGCTCGCCTGCGCGCATCGACAAGGCCTTCACCTGGGAGAATCCGCTTTCGGCGCATGGGCTGATGCATATGCTGATCCCGAATGCGCATGCGGGCGATCCCTACCGCATCGACACGCTGTTCTTGTACATGGCGAACATGGCATGGAACTCGTCGATGAACGCGGCCGAGGTGATGCGGATGCTGACCGACAAGGATGCGGATGGCGAATACGTCATCCCGCGCATCATCTATTCGGATGCCTATGCGTCAGAAATGGTGGCCTATGCCGATCTGATCCTGCCCGACACCACCTATCTGGAGCGCCACGACTGCATCAGCCTGCTGGACCGCCCGATCTCGGAACCCGATGCGGCAGGGGATTCTATCCGCTGGCCGGTGGTGGAACCGGACCGCGATGTGCGGGCCTTCCAGACGGTTCTGCTGGATCTTGGGGCGCGGCTGGGTCTGGCGCCGATGGTGAACGCGGATGGCAGCCCGAAGTTCAGGGATTACGCCGATTACATCGCCAACCACATCCGCCGCCCCGGGGTGGGGCCGCTGATCGGCTGGCGTGGGGCCGCGGGCGATCAGGAGGGCCGGGGCGATGCCAACCCCGACCAACTGGCGCGCTATATCGAAAACGGTGGCTTCTATCAGGCGCATCTGCCGGAAGAGGCCGCGTTCTACAAACCCTGGAATGCCGCCTATCAGGATTGGGCGGTGGCGACCTCGTTCTATGAGGCGCCGCAGCCTTATCTCTTCACAATCTGGTCAGAGCCTTTGCGCAAATTCCAGATGGCGGCGGAAGGCCTGGGCGCCTACCGCCCCCCCGAACATCTGCGCGAACAGCTGCAACTGACGATGGACCCGCTGCCCATCTGGTACGAACCCTTTGGCGAGGTGGCGGGCGATGACTACCCGGTGCATGCGCTGACGCAGCGACCGATGGACATGTATCACAGCTGGGGCAGCCAGAATGCCTGGCTGCGCCAGATCCGCGGCAAGAACTATCTTTATGTGCCAACGAAGATCTGGGCCGCGCAGGGCTTTGCCGAGGGCGATTATGCGCGCGTGACCTCGCCGGATGGCACGATCGTGGTGCCGGTGGCGCATATGGCGGCGCTGAACGAGAACACGGTCTGGACCTGGAATGCGATTGGCAAGCGCAAGGCGGCCTGGGCACTGGATGAGGGCGCGTCTGAGGCGACGGAGGGGTTCTTGCTGAACCATCTGATTTCAGAGCTTTTGCCCGACCGGGGCGACGGGCGGCGGCGGTCGAATTCGGATCCGGTGACGGGGCAGGCCGCGTGGTTCGATCTGCGGGTGCGGATTGAACGGCTGGGACCGAGGGATCATTCGGAACCGGCCTTCGGGCCGATCCCGCGGGTGGTGCCGCAAGGCAAGGAGCGTCGGACATGACCAGCCTGCCGCAAACCACCGCGAAGAAACTGGGTCTGGCGATTGATCTGGACACCTGCGTCGGCTGTCAGGCCTGCGTGACGGCCTGCAAGGGCTGGAACGATCAGGGCTATGGCGCCCCCCTGTCGGATCAGGATCCCTACGGTCCCAACCCGTCGGGGACCTTCCTGAACCGGGTGCATTCCTATGCGGTGCAGCCCGATCAGGGGGCGGCGCAGACGATCAACTTCCCGCGGTCCTGCCTGCATTGCGAGGATGCGCCTTGTGTGACGGTGTGCCCGACCGGGGCCAGCTACAAGCGGGCCGAGGATGGCATCGTTCTGGTAAACGAATCCGCCTGCATCGGTTGCGGGCTTTGCGCCTGGGCCTGCCCCTACGGCGCGCGCGAGTTCGACCAGGACGCCGGCGTCATGAAG
>CAMFLG010000370.1 GCA_945957495.1 uncultured Pseudorhodobacter sp.
TGTATAAGAGACAGATGTTGTGCAGCGCAAAGGCCCAGTCGGGCCTGATCGTGTCATAGCGCGGATCGGCCACCACCAGCGCCGCCCCTGCCCCGGTTTCCTCGGCTGGCTGGAACATCAGCACCACCCGCCCCGTCGCAGGCCTTTGCCGCGCGATCATCCGGCCCAACGCCATCAGAATGGTCATATGGCCGTCATGGCCGCACATATGGCCCTTGCCGTCAATCGTTGACCGCCACGCCGGTTGCCCAACCTCTGCAATCGGCAGCGCGTCCAGCTCGGCGCGGAACAGCACGGTCGGCCCCGGCGCCGCGCCGTTGAACACCGCCGCCACCCCATGCCCGCCAAGGCCGGTGATAACCTGATCCGGGCGCAACCCGCCCAAACCCGCCACCACCCGCCGCGCGGTTTCCACCTCTTCCCCCGACACCTCGGGGAAACGGTGCAGATCGCGCCGCCATTCGGTCAGTTCGGCCACATCGGCATTCGACAACTTCATAGCTTGGCCCGCGCGGCCAGACTGATCAGCGCCTCGTCAATCTCATGCCAAGCGGTGCGCGCCATCGAACGGAACACCATCACCATCAGACTGTCTTCGCCACTGCGCCACAGCACGGCGTTCATGTGGTAAACCGGCGCACGCACGGCCCGCCCAATCGGAAAGGCCTGCAGCCGCAAATCCAGCGGCACATAGCGCATCAGCGCATCCGCCGCCGCAGGGCCGGTCACGCTCAGCGCCGCCCAGCCGCCGGATTGATCCGTCACCGCCGCCGCATCGCCCAGATCGGGCGCCTCGGCGCCAATCAGAAACGCCTGTTCGCGCCCGGTCCAGACGATCATCGCCTCCCCCGCACTTGCCATGCAGTTCGGCGCCGGAAAGCCCAAGCCCAAGGGTTGCAGGCCCGCGTTCACCGCCGCCGCCTGCCCCGGAAATAGCGCGATCGAGGTCACAGGCCCCAGATCCACCTCGGCCAGCGTGGTTCCGCCCCGCACCACAGGTGTCCGCCCCGCCAATGCGGTTTTTGCGATCAATTCAGGCACGCAACTTCTCCCCGTCCTTGTCGTGGAACACCGGATGGCAAACCTCGCACAGCACATCGACATCGCGCAGCCGGTCCACCACGCGGATGGTCTGGCCATGCCGCGCACGGCCATTGCGCAAGAAGCCCAAGGCAAGGTCGCAACCGAACATCGGCGACCAGCCCACGCTTGTCAGATAGCCCTGGCTGTTCACCCGGGTCAGATCTTCTCCCGGCACGAACAGATGCGCGCCAGAGGTCAGCCGCCCCTCGCCCAAAGGCTTCAGCCCCACCAGCTGATCCCGCTCTGGCCCCAGCAGGCCCGGGCGCATGGCGCTGGCCTTGCCGATGCAATCCTTCTTGGCCGCGATCATCTTTTCCATGCCGATATCAAAGGCCGTCACCCGACCGTGAATCTCGGCATGGGTGATGAAGCCCTTCTCGATGCGCAGAACGTTCAGCGCCTCCATCCCATAGGCGCCACCGCCCAGCGTTTCCGCCCGCGCCAGAAGGTCACGGAACAACGACTCGCCATAGCGCGTCGGAACCGCTATCTCGAACCCGATCTCACCCGAGAACGAGATTCGGAACAGCCGCGCCGTCACCGACCCCAGCTTCACCGTGCCGTAACCCATGAAGGGAAACTCGCCCAAAGGTTCGTCCAGCGTCGCATTCAGCAGATCGCGCGCCATCGGCCCGGCAATGGCAAACTGCGCCCAGGCCTCTGTCACCGAAATGAATCGCACGTCCCAGTCCGCACAGAACGCCTGATGCACGAAATCCAGATGCCGCATCACCAATCCCGCCCCGGCGGTGGTGGTGGTCATCAGATAGTGGTTATCCCCCAGCCGCGCCGTGGTGCCGTCATCCATGACAAGCCCGTCTTCGCGCAGCATCAGCCCATAGCGCACCCGGTGCAGCGGCAGGGTGGAAAAGGTGTTGGTGTAAACCAGATCCAGAAACCGCGCCGCATCCTTGCCCTGAATGTCGATCTTGCCCAGGGTGGACACATCCGCCACACCGACCGTGCTGCGCACCATGTTGACCTCACGGTCGCACGATTCCCGCCAGGTCGTCTCGCCCGGTTTCGGGAAATAGCTGGGCCGATACCACAGCCCCGCCTCGATCATCGGCGCGCCACGGTCGCGGCTGGCCTGATCCGAGGTCATGAAGCGTTGCGGTGCAAAGCCCGCGCCACGCCCGCCCGCGCCAATCGCGGCGATCGAGGTCGGCACATAGGGCGGGCGGAACGTCGTCGTCCCCGTCTCGGGTATGCCGCGCCCCGTCGCATCGGCCAGAACGGCCAAAGCCCCCACGTTGGAATTCTTACCCTGATCCGGCGCCATGCCTTGTGTGGTATAGCGTTTCATATGCTCGACGGACCGGAAGCCCTCTTGCGCAGACAGCTTCACATCCTTGGTCGTCACGTCATTGGCGAAATCCAGCCAGGCCCGGCCCTTGCCCTCCACCTGCCACAACGGCTCGATCCGATAGGCAGACCCCTCCGCCTGCGGCAGATCGCGCGGGGCGTCCGAGGCGATGCCAAGGCTCGCCAGCGCCTCACGCCCGGCCTCTGCTCCGGCGGCCAGACAGGCGGCGGTGGAAAACTGCCCGTTGCAGGCCCCCGCCGCGCGCATCCCCGGAATGGCCCCCTCTTGCGGCACAAATGCCGCCAGATCGGCATCCCAGCGCGGACGCCCGTTCATATGGCAGGTCAGATGCAGCGTCGGGTTCCAGCCACCCGACATCGCAAGCAGGTCACAGTCCAGCACAAGCTCACCGCCAACATGCCGCCCGGTGATCCCGGTCAGCCCATGGCGGCCCTTGGTGTCGGTGATTTCCGCGCCCAGATACACCGGGCAATCCTCGACCGCGCTGGCATCCTTGCGGCTGTCCAACACAGCCACCACCGGCACGCCCACCGCGATCAACTGCCGCGCCGTCGCCCGCGCATCGTCGTTGTTGGCGTAAACCACCACCTTCTTGCCCGGCACCACGCCATAGCGGTTGAGGTAGCTGCGCACCGCCCCCGCCAGCATGATCCCCGGCCGGTCATTCATCGGGAACGCGATGGGCCGCTCTGCCGCCCCTGCGGCCAGAACCGCGCGTTTCGCCGTGATGCGCCAGAAACATTCGCGCGGCAGATCGGCACGGCTGGGCAGATGCAGACCCACCCGCTCTAGCGCGCCATAAACCCCGCCGTCATAGGCACCCGTCACCGTGGTGCGCCGCAGGATGCGCACGTTCTTCATGGCCTTTAGCTCTGCCTGCACCGCCGCAACCCAGGCCACGCCGGGCCGTCCATCAATCATGCCGCCATCGGCCAGCAGCCGCCCGCCGATCTGATGATCCTCTTCCGCAAGGATCACATCTGCCCCCGCCCGCGCCGCCGTCAGCGCCGCCATCAGACCCGCCGGCCCCGATCCGATCACCAACAAATCGCAGAACGCAAAGGCCTTCTCATAGCGGCCCTCGTCATGCTTGCCCGACAGGCTGCCCAACCCCGCCGCGCGGCGGATGATCGGCTCATACAGGCCCTCCCAGAACGCACGCGGCCACATGAAGGTCTTGTAATAGAACCCCGCCGACAGAAACGGCGAGGCCAGATCGTTCACCGCCATAAAGTCATGCTTCAGGCTGGGCCAGCGGTTCTGGCTGCGCGCCGCCAGCCCCTCAAACACCTCTTGCACCGTCGCGCGCACGTTCGGGGTGTGGTTCTTGGCCCCCATCACCTCGACCAACGCATTCGGCTCCTCCGATCCGGCGGTCAGCACACCGCGCGGGCGGTGGTATTTGAAACTGCGGCCAAACAGCTTGACGCCATTGGCCAACAGCGCCGAGGCAAGCGTATCGCCCTTGAAGCCTTCATAACTTTTGCCGTCAAACGTGAACCTGCGCGGTGCGTT
>CAMFLG010000371.1 GCA_945957495.1 uncultured Pseudorhodobacter sp.
AACCTCGGCAGCCTTGGCCAGCACCGTGATCGAACCCAAAGCCGACACCGGATAGTGCGACAGCACATGCGTCGCCAGTTGCCGCTCGGCCCGGGTCAAATCCGGCAGGGCCGCGCGCAACTGATCGTCAAGTGTTTGGGACATTGATTTGACCTGAAAAATACATTTGTCTCTATTCTAAGGCAGAGGGCCCCTGAAAAGGCAAACCGGAAAACATCGTGACACGCGGGGCCATCAAGAAACAATCTTGACAGTCAGGTGCCAAAACCGGACCCTTGCCGAAATATAGAGGAAGACTCGCGGCCATGCGGGCGAATTTGACAGTGAATCCGACAGAAATCTTTCTGCCAGAAATTGAAAATGCGGCTGCGAAAAGCCGTTTCGTTTTCGTCTGCGAACATGCCAGCAACAAGATTCCTGCCGCTTGGGCCGGGCTTGGCCTGACCGAGGCGGAACGCACCGCCCACATCGCCTGGGATCCCGGCGCCCTGGGTCTGGCCCGCGCCCTGTCGCAACGGCTGGACGGCGTTCTGATCCACGCCCCGGTCAGCCGTCTGGTCTATGATTGCAACCGCGCCCCCGACATGGCCGGTGCCATGCCCGCACGCTCCGAAGTCTATGACGTCCCCGGCAACGCCGCGATCAGCGCCGAAGACCGGCTTGCCCGGACCGAAGCCGTCTATCTGCCCTGGTGCCACGCCCTGCACGGGCTGATCGCGCGGCGCATCGCCCTTGGCCTGCAACCGGTGATCGTCACCCTGCATTCCTTCACCCCGGTCTATTTCGGCGCCCCCCGCGCGGTGGAATTCGGCATCATCCATGACGAAGACCCCCACCTTGCCCGCGCCATCCACGCCGCAGCCCTGAAAACCACCCGGCTGCGCGCCGAACTGAACGCGCCCTATTCCGCGAAAGACGATGTCACCCATACCCTGCGTGTGCAGGCAACGCCCTATGGCCTGCCCAACGCCATGCTGGAAATCCGCAATGATCTGATCGCCACGCCCGCGGCTGAAATCGCCATGGCCGATCAGTTGGCGCCCGTTCTGAACATGGGCCTTGTTGAAATTCAAAAGCAGGCCAAGGCCAGCTGACCCGGCCCGCCCCGTCCCGCAGGCCACAGAATTTCGCGAAGGGCCCCGCCCTTCGATCACAACAAGGCCCCGCCATTTCGGTGGGCCAACATGGAATGGAGAGACCGGATGCCCGGCAATATGACACTCGCAGACCTCAGGAAAGCCGTCGCAGACGGCAGCATCGACACCGTTCTGGTGGCCGCTATCGACATGCAGGGCCGCCTGATGGGGAAACGCTTTCACGCGCAATTCTTCGTCGATCACGGCTACGAGGAAACCCACTCCTGCAACTACCTCTTGGCCGTGGATATGGAGATGACCACCGTTCAGGGTTACAAATCCTCGAACTGGCAGACGGGGTATGGCGACTACATCATGAAGCCCGATCTTGCCACCATTCGCCCACTGCCCTGGCTGCCCGGCACCGCATTGGTACTGGCCGACCTGCTGGATCATCACCACACCCCCGTGCCGCATTCGCCCCGCGCGATCCTGAAAAAACAGGTCGAACGCGCCCGTGCGCTTGGGTTCGAGCCGATGATGGCGACCGAACTGGAATTCTACCTGTTTGAAAACAGCTACGAATCCCTGCGCGACAGCAACTATACCGGGCTGCGCGCCGTCTCGGCCTATAACGAGGATTACCACATCTTCCAGACCACCAAGGAAGAAGACGTGATGCGCGCCGTCCGCAACGGGCTTTACGGCGCAGGCATCCCGATCGAAAATTCCAAGGGCGAGGCGGATGCGGGGCAAGAAGAGGTGAACTACCGCTACTCCGACGCGCTGGACACCGCCGACAACCACTCGATCGTCAAACATGGCATCAAGGAAATCGCCTGGACCAAGGGCAAATCCGTGACCTTCATGGCCAAATACGATCACCGCAAGGCAGGCTCTTCGGCGCATTGCCACCAGTCGCTGTGGACGCTGGACGGCGAGCCCGCCTTCTATGACGACAAGGACGTGCATGGCATGTCCGACCTGATGAAGCACTACATCGCAGGCCAACTGGCCTATGCCCGCGAAATGACGGTGTTTCTGGCGCCCTATGTGAACAGCTACAAACGCTTCACCATCGGCATGTTCGCCCCCACCAAGGCGGTCTGGTCCGCCGACAACCGCACCGCAGGCTTCCGCGTCTGCGGCGAACACACCAAGGCGATCCGGGTGGAATGTCGCATTCCCGGGTCTGACGTGAACCCTTATCTCACCTGTGCAGCCCTTCTGGCTGCGGGCCTTGCCGGCATCGAACAGAAACTGGAACTGGAACCGGAAATGGTGGGCGACATGTATAATGCCGCCGATGTCCGCGAAATCCCGCACAACCTGCGCGAGGCCGCCGCCCTGCTGAACAGCTCGGCCATGTTCCGCGCCGCCTTCGGCGATGATGTCGTCGATCACTACCACCACGCCGCGCAATGGGAGATTTCCGAAACCGACCGCGTCGTCACCGATTTCGAAATCCAGCGCCTGCTGGAACGCGCTTAATGTAGGGCGGGGTTCACCCCGCCTTCACACCGATTGGCAGGGTGAACCCCGCCCCACGAGGACCAAAATGAAACCCATCCAACTGATCTCTCCCGTCGATGGCTCGGTCTATGCCGAACGCATGCCGCTCAGCCGTGACGCCGCCATCGCCGCCGCAGCCAGCGCCCGCGCCGCGCAAAAGCCTTGGGCCGCGCGCCCACTGGCCGAACGCATCGCGCTGGTCAAGGCCGGTGTCGCCAAACTGAACGAGATGAAAGACGTTCTCGTCGAGGAACTCGCCTGGCAAATGGGCCGCCCCACCCGCTTTGGCGGCGAATTCGGCGGGGTGAATGACCGCACGAATTACATGTCCGACATCGCCGCCGAAACGCTGGCGCATCATGTCATCGAAGACAGCGACAAATTCCGCCGCTACCTCGCCCGTGATCCCTTGGGCGTGGTTTTCATCGTGGCACCGTGGAACTACCCTTACCTGACCACGATCAACACGCTTGCCCCGGCACTGATCGCAGGCAACACCGTGATCCTGAAACACGCCAGCCAAACCATGCTGGTCGGCGAACGTCTGGCAGAGGCGTTCCACGCTGCAGGCGTCCCCGCCGACGTGTTCCAGAACGTCGTGCTGGATCACGCCACCACCGAACATCTGATCGCCACCCGCGCCTTCAACTTCGTCAACTTCACCGGCTCTGTCGCAGGCGGGCAAGCGATGGAACGCGCGGCCGCAGGCACCTTCACCCCGCTGGGGCTGGAGCTGGGCGGCAAAGACCCGGGTTACGTTCGCGCCGACGCCAATCTGGACGCCGCCGTTGATACGTTGATGGATGGCGCAATGTATAACGCAGGCCAATGCTGCTGCGGGATCGAGCGGATCTATGTCCACGAATCCCTGTTCGACGCCTTTGTCGAAAAGGCCGTGGCCTGGGTCAAGGCGCTGAAACTCGGCAACCCGTTCGACCCGGAATCGACCCTTGGCCCGATGGCGAACAAACGCTTTGCCGCCGTCGTGCGCAGCCAGATCGCCGATGCGGTGGCCGCAGGCGCCAAACCGCTGATCGACCCCGCGCTTTTCCCGGCAGATGACGGCGGCGCCTATCTGGCCCCGCAAATCCTGATCAACGTCGATCACTCCATGCGGGTGATGATGGAGGAATCCTTCGGCCCCGTCGTCGGCATCATGAAAGTGAAAAGCGATGCCGAGGCGCTGGCCCTGATGAACGACAGCCCCTACGGCTTGACCGCCTCGGTCTGGACGCAAGACTATGAAACCGCCGAAGCCTTGGGCGAACAGATCGAAACCGGCACCGTGTTCATGAACCGCGCCGATTACCTTGACCCCGCCCTGTGCCTGTC
>CAMFLG010000372.1 GCA_945957495.1 uncultured Pseudorhodobacter sp.
TCCATGAGGCGCTGCTGCGCGCCCAGATGCTGGCCGATGTCGGCATCACATGGTTCGAAGAACCCATGCCCGCCGATGACCTGACGGGTCACACCCGCCTAGCCGCGGCCAGCCGCGTGCCGATTGCGGTGGGCGAAAGCCTGTATTCACCCGGCCAGTTCGCCGATTACCTGCGCGCCGGGGCCTGTTCCATCGTGCAGGTCGATGTCGCCCGCGTCGGCGGCATCACCCCTTGGCTCAAGGTCGCGCATATGGCCGAGGCGATGAACATCGCCGTCTGCCCGCATTTCCTGATGGAACTGCATGTCAGCCTTGTCTGCGCCATCCCGAATTCCTGGATGCTGGAATACATCCCGCAACTGGATACCATCACCACCTCACGGCTGGATATCCGCAACGGGTCGGCGCATCCGCCGCAGACGGCAGGCTTGGGGATTGATTGGGATTGGCCCGCGATCACCGCCCAGACCATTCCGGGCAGCCACTCAACGCACAGGGGGGAATGATGCAACGCTATGGCTCTGTGATCGGGGTGAACGATGAAAAAAAGGCCGCCTACATCCGGCTGCACGCCGATGTCTGGCCCGACATTCTGGCGATGATCACCGCCTGCAACATCCGCAACTATTCGATCTTCCTGCGCGAGCCGGAAAACCTGCTGTTTTCCTATTTCGAATACCACGGCAGCGATTTCGCCGCCGACATGGCGAAAATGGCCGCCGATCCGCGCACGCAGGAATGGTGGTCGGTCTGCATGCCCTGTCAGGCGCCCTTGGAAACCCGCGCGACGGGCGAATGGTGGGCCAGCACAAGAGAGGTTTTTCACCATGATTGACGCGCTTGCCACCTGCTACACCTCGGTCGTGCATGACGTGCTGCGCGCCATGGGCCGCAAAAACTTCACCCTGCCGCAACGCCTGCGCCCGCTGAACCCCGAAGGCGTGCTCACCGGCCCCGCCTTCACCATCGAAGGCCGCATGGATGAAACGGCCGATCCGCACGAAACCCTGCTGGCCTGGACCGGCCTTTTGTCAAAGGCCAAGCCGGGCCATGTCTGGGTCAGCCAACCGCACAACCACACGGTCGCGCAAATGGGCGAACTGTCCGCCGAAACCCTGCACCGCAAGGGCGTGCTGGGCTGTGTCACCGATGGCGGCCTGCGCGATACCAACTTCATCCTGCGGCTGGGTTTTCCCTGCTGGGGCGCCTTCAACACCCCGCGCGATGTGGTCGGCTGCTGGCTGCCCACCGCAACCGATGTGCCGATCCAGATCGACGATGTGCGCATCCGCCCCGGCGACTGGCTGCATGGCGACCGCGACGGCATGGTCTGCATCCCGGCAGAGATCCTGCCCGAAGTCGCGGAAAAGGCGCAGGCCGCCATGACCACCGAAAGCCTTGTGCGCCGCGCGATCCTTGCCGGGACAGACCCGCAAGAGGCCTATCTGACCTACGGGAAATTCTGATGCGCATCGCCGCCGTCGATATCCGCGCCTGCCGCCTGCCAACCGCCCTTCCCGGCGCGGCAAGCCTGCGGTCGGCGGCGGATGCGATGGAATGCCTTGTCTACACCCTGCGCACCGAGGGCGGTGCTGAAGCCTCGATGCTGGGCTTTGCCGGGCGCTCTGCCAAGGGCGCCGGGGCCACCGCCGCTGCCTCGCTGCGCCCCTTCCTTCTGGGCCGCAACGCGCTGGACCGCGAGGCGATCTGGCACGATTGGCGCCGGGCAGACCGTTGGTGGCACCACCTGCCGATCTATGCCTATGGCCCGGTCGATTGCTGCCTCTGGCTGCTGGCCGCCCAGGTCGCAGGCCAGCCGCTCTGGCGCTATATCGGCGGCACGCGCGACCGCATCCGCTGCTATGCCTCCTCGCTCGTGCTGCCCGACGCCGCCGCCTACGCGGCCGAGGCGCAGGCGGTGCAGGCCGCCGGGATGCAAGGCTACAAGATCCACCCGCCTGGCCGTTCTGTGGATGAAGATATCGAGATTCATCAGGCCGTGCGCGCCGCCGTCGGCAGCACCTTCGCCCTGATGTCCGATCCGGTTCAACCCTATACCTTTGCCGAAGCGCTGCGGCTGGGCCGCGCGCTGGAAGCCTTGGACTATCTCTGGCTGGAAGAACCCCTGCCTGATGAAGCCTCCGGCGCCCTGGCAGAGCTGACCCGCGCGCTGGACATCCCGGTCATCGGCGGCGAAGTGCTGGCCAAACACCCCTATTCCCTTGCCGACTATTGCGCCCGCCGCGTCGTTGACGGATTGCGCGCCGATGTCAGCTGGACCGGCGGCGTCACCGGCACCCTGAAAACCGCGCATCTGGCCGAGGCGTTTCACATGCCCTGCGAACTGCATTCGACGATCTTTCACCCCCTGGAACTGGTCAACCTGCACCTTGCAGGCGCCGTGCAGAACTGCGGCTGGTTCGAGGTGCTTTGGCCGATGGACCCGTTCCGCTTTGGCCTCGCCACCGCCCTGCCAATCACCGATGGCATCGCCCATCTGCCCACCACGCCCGGCCTTGGCGCCGCGCTGGATTTCGACGCCATCGAAAACGCAACGCTGGAAGTCTTCTAGATGTCCCACCCTCCCCTCTCTGACCCCCGCCTTCTGCTGCTGTCGCCCGGCGATTCCGTCTATGTCCTGCGCGACCAGATTGCTGCGGGCGAAACCGTCTGGGTCGCGGGCGTGGCCGTGGCCTTCCCGCAACCCTTGGGCCTTGGCCACAAGATCGCCCGCATCGCCATCGCGCCGGGCGAGCCCGTGATCAAATACGGCGCGCCCATCGGGCGGGCGACCCAACCCATCGCCCCCGGCGACCATGTGCATCTGCACAACCTGAAATCCGACTACACCCCAACCTATGCGCTGGAGGGCAAGGCATGAGAGGCTGGCTCAGATCCGATGGCCGCAAAGGCATCCGCAACGTCGTGGCCGTGGCCTATATGGTGGAATGCGCCCATCACGTCGCCCGCCAGATTGCGGCGACTGACACGGAAAACGCCCATGTCATCGGCTTCCCCGGCTGCTACCCCAACCCCTATGCGCAAAAGATGATGGAACGGCTTTGCACCCACCCCAATGTCGGGGCGGTGCTGATCGTGTCCCTGGGCTGCGAAAGCCTGAACCGGCATCATCTGGAAAAGGTCGTGGCGGCGACGGGCCGCCCGGTGCAGGTGCTGGTGATCCAGAACTCCGGCGGCACCCGCAACAGCATCGCCATCGGGCGCGATTGGGTCGCGGCGCAGGTGGCCAGCCTTGCCCAGGCCCCTACCGTGCCCATGGCCATCAGTGAACTGGTCGTCGGCACCGTCTGCGGCGGATCAGACGGCACCTCCGGCATCACCGGCAACCCCGCCGCCGGCATCGCCTTTGACAAACTCGTCGCCGCCGGTGCCGCCTGCATCTTCGAGGAAACCGGAGAGCTGATCGGCTGCGAAGCCATCATGGAGGCCCGCGCCACCACCCCCGAACTCGCCGCCGAACTGCGCGCTTCGGTCGAAAAGGCCGCGCGCTATTACGAAACCCTCGGCTACGGCAGCTTTGCCTCGGGCAACGCCGATGGCGGCCTGACCACGATCGAGGAAAAATCGCTGGGCGCCTACATGAAATCCGGCCAATCGCCGATTTCCGGCCTGATCAAACCCGGCGACATTCCCCCCAAGGGCGGGCTCTACCTGATGGACGTAGTCCCCGATGGCGAGGTGCGCTTTGGCTTCCCGAACATTTCCGACAATGCCGAGATTGTCGAGATGATGGCCTCGGGCGCGCATTGCACCCTGTTCGTCACCGGGCGCGGCTCTGTCGTGGGGTCGGCGATTTCGCCCGTCATCAAGATCGCCGCCAACCCGCACATGTACGCCCGCCTCACCGACGACATGGACGTGAACGCAGGCGCGGTTCTGGAT
>CAMFLG010000373.1 GCA_945957495.1 uncultured Pseudorhodobacter sp.
GCGGATAGCCGATCAGGCCCGGCGGGGCAGGGCGACCGGGCGCGCCCGACACAAACGTCGAACATTCCGATAGCCCAAAGGCCTGATGCACCAGCGTGCCCGTCGCCGCCTGCCAGGCCGCCGCCGTTGCCTCTGGCATCGCCTCGCCCGCCGAAAGCGCATGGCGCAAGCGCGGCAGGGCCGGCATCTTGGCCCGCAACATCTGCCGGAACACCCCGGGTGCGCCCGCAAAGATCGTGGCCTGGGCGCGCTCCAGCATCCCCGGCAGATCTGCCACAGGCGTCCCCGCCACCGGGATCAGCGCCGTCGCCCCCGCAACCCACGGGTCCATCAGCCCGGTGCCCAGCGTATAGGTCCAGTTGAACGCCCCCGCGTGCAACACCCTGTCACCGGCGCGCAGCCCCTCCCAACCGTCGCGCATCATCTGCCGCGCCCAGATCGCGCGATGCGCATGCGCCACCGGCATCGCCCGCCCCGAAGTGCCAGAGGTGAACACGATATAGGCCAGCCGCTCTGGATCGCCCATCTGGAAGTCGCAAGGCGGCAGGCTTTCCGCCGCCAGCACCGCCGCACCCGAAATCTGCGCACAGGTGATCTCGGGCAGCGCAATCCCCGGCTCTGACACGATCAGCGCGGGCGCGATTCCCCGCGCCATCGCGGTAATCTCTGGCCCGGTCAGCGCGGCAGAGGTCGGCACCGGCACCAGACCCACCGCAATCGCCGCCAGAAACAGCACCGGAAACGCCGGGCTGTTGCCCAGCCGCATCAACACCCGCGCCCCCGGCGGCAATCCCTGTTGCAACAGCAACGTGCCACAGCCGCGCACCGCCGCCTGCAACCGCGCATAGCTGTAAATCTGCGGCGCTGGCCCCAGCACCTCCAGCGCCGGATAATCCGCCAACGCCTCCGCCCGCGCCAGCACATGCGCGGCCAGATTGAACGGGGCAGGGCAGGGCGCAAAGCGGTCTGTCATGCCAAGCCTGCTAGCGCCCGCAGCCATCAGTTGCAAGATCACGCGCCTTGGCTTATGTGCGCGCCCATGTCCAGTGATCCCAAACGCATGATCCGCATTGCCCGCGAAAGTGGAGAGGCCAGCCCGGTCGAGCCGCTGGATCTGGGCATCCGCGTGCGCGAGCTGCGCAAATCCAAGGGCTGGACGCTGGAACAGGCAGCGGCACGGGCGGGGCTTGCGCGATCAACCCTGTCCAAGATCGAAAACGGCCAGATGTCGCCCACCTATGACGCGCTGAAGAAACTCGCGCAGGGCATGGCGATTTCCGTGCCACAACTGTTCACCCCCGCCGAAAAGGCCAAGGTGTCGGGCCGCATCGTGGTGACGAAATCCGGTGAAGGCCAAAGCCACGCCACCGCCACCTATGAACATGAACTGCTGGCCGGTGCCCTGACCAAAAAGCAGATGTTACCCTACCGCGCCACCATCCGCGCCCGCGAAATGGCCGATTTTGACGGCTGGGTCCGGCACGAGGGCGAAGAGTTTCTGTATGTGCTGACCGGCGTGATCCGGCTTTACACCGAATTTTATGAACCCGTAGACCTGCGCCGGGGCGACAGCGCCTATTATGATGCGCTGATGGGCCATAACGTCATCAGCCTGTCGGAAGAGGATGCGACGATCCTTTGGGTCACGTCGCTGGTCTAGTTGCTGGTCTGGTCTGCCCGCCCGGGCTTGACCGCAGCCCCCGTTCCATATCACTGTCGCCACAGGCCCGGATGGAGGATCGGGGCCGCTCTCATGATGCAGGTTCCAACGGCGCTGCGCAGTGGGTGGCGAGGGGAATTCATGCGTCTGGCTTTGCTTTCCGACATTCACGCCAACCGTGAGGCGTTTCAGGCGGTGTTGGCCGATCTGGCCGACCGGCAGATCGACCGGCTGGTGTTTCTGGGCGATATCGTGGGCTATGGCCCCGATCCCGGCTGGTGCCTGGACCGGGTGGCCGAACTGGTGGAGGCAGGCGCGATCTGCCTGCGCGGCAACCATGACCGCGCTGTCGGTGTGCCCGAACGGCTGATGAACATTCACGCCCGCCGGGTGATCGACTGGACGGTGAACCAGCTGAACGCCCGGCAAAAGCTGTTTCTCAGTGAATTGCCGCTGACCCAGACGGAAGGTGATATCCTCTTTGTCCACGCCTCGGCCGATGCGCCCGCCGATTGGACCTATGTGACCGATTGCACCATCGCCGCCGCCAGCCTGCGCGCCACCGAGGCGCGGCTGACGTTCTGCGGTCATGTGCATCGTGCCGCCCTTTACAGTCAGGATCCTTCTGGCCGCGTCCATGCACATGAGGCGCGCCCTGCCACCGCCCTGCCACTGTTGCCTTCGCGGCGCTGGCTGGCGGTGATTGGGTCGGTCGGGCAGCCGCGCGATGGCAGCGGCCTTGCCGGTTACGCCATTCTGGACCGCAGCACCAACGAACTGACCTTCCGCCGCACCGCCTATGATCACAACCTGACCGCCCGCAAGGCCCGCGACTATGGCCTGCCGGAATCGCTGGCCCGGCGTCTGATGCAGGGGGTCTGAATGCCGATCCGTCCGCATGAGGGGCTGGTGATCGACGGCTTCACTCTGGGCGAGGCGCTGCACCGGGGTGGCTTTTCCGCGATCTGGTCGGTGACGCATCCGCTTTACCGCAGCCCCATCGTGATGAAGATCCCGACGATCTTTGACAATTACGACGGCCCCACCATCGTTGGCTTTGAAACCGAACAGATGATCATGCCGCGCCTTTCCGGGCCGCATGTGCCGCGCGTGTTCGCCATCGGCGATTTCGCGCGCCTGCCCTATATCGTCACCGAACGCATCCCCGGGCCGTCACTGTTTGCCAAGGTGCAGAAGGCGCCGCTGCCCATCGACGAAGTGGTCTATCTTGGTCAGCGCATGGCCGAGGCGCTGCACGACATCCACCGCCAGCAGGTGATCCATCTGGACCTGAAGCCCGACAACTTCCTGCAACGCCCCTCGGGCGAGATGGTGCTGATCGACTATGGCCTGTCCCGCCACGACCAATTGCCCGATCTGCTGGCCGAGGAATTTACCATCCCCTTGGGCACCTTCCCCTATATCGCGCCGGAACAGTTCCTGCGCCAGCGCGACGATCTGCGCTCTGACCTCTTTGCGCTGGGGGCGATGCTGTATGAAATGGCCACGGGGGCCTTGCCCTTTGGCCAGCCCGCGACGCTGGCGCAGGTCAAACGCCGCTTCTGGCGCGATCCGATGCCGCCGCGCGCCCTGCGCCCGGAAATCCCCGAACCGTTGCAAGAGATTATCCTGCGCGCGCTAGAGGTTGATCCTGCCCGCCGCACCCAATCGGCGGCGCAACTGCTGTTCGATCTGACCTATCCCGCCCAACTGCGCCTGACCGAACGCGCCTTCCGCCTGCACCCCGATCCGGTGAAAACGGTGCTGCAGCGTTGGTGGCAGCGCCGCAGCCTGACCAGCTTTCCCGCGCCATCCCCGATCATCCAGCAACTTGGCCGCGCCCCGATCCTGATGGTTGCCGTCGATCTGGCCCCGGCGATGGAGCCTTTGGCCGATCACCTGCTGGCGGCACTGAAGGCGATGCTGCTGAACCGTCCCGATGCGCGGGTGGCCTGCGTCAACGTGGTCAAACGCACGCTGGCGGGGTTTGATCCGGCGCCGGGCGATGCGCCGAATATCCAGATCGCCCGGCTGGTGGCGCTGCGCAACTGGGCCGACAGCCTTGATCTGGGCGAAGAACGCCTGACCTTCACCGTTCTGGAACATCAGGATCCCGCCGCCGCCCTGATCGGCCATGCCGCCAGCATCGGCGCCGAACATATCGTCATGGGGGCCCGCGCCCATTCCGCCACCCGGCGGTTTCTGGGTTCTGTCTCTGCCAAGGTCGTGGCCGAG
>CAMFLG010000374.1 GCA_945957495.1 uncultured Pseudorhodobacter sp.
GCGATTCCTCTACGTCTCGTGGGCTCGGAGATGTGTATAAGAGACAGGTCCTACACTTTGGCACCGCAGGCCCGGATTTCAGAGATGACGACAGAAATCGACGCCGCCGTCTGCGCCGCCGCGGGCATGATCGAGGGACCAGTGGTTGTGACTGGCCATTCCGCTGGCGGGCACCTGAGTGCGCGGATGGGCTGCGATGATCGGCAAGGGCAGGTTGCCACGCGGGTGGCGCGGGTGGTGCCGATCTCGCCCGTCGCCGAATTGGCGCCCTTGATGCAGACCAAGATGAACAACGACTTGCGCCTGACAGATGCCGAGGCGCAGGCCGAAAGCCCCACGCACCGGGCTTTGCGGGCCGGTTGCGAGGCGCATGTCTGGGTGGGCGGGCAAGAGCGCCCAGCCTTCCTGTGGCAGGCGCGCACCTTGTCAGAGGAATGGAACTGCCCTTGGACTGTCGATCCTGGAAAGCACCATTTCAATGTGATCGAGCCGCTGACGGATCCAAATTCCCGGCTGATTGCCGCATGCCTTGATGGGCTGGAAACAGCGTAGCCGCTATTTCTTGTCGAAGGAGGCCACCTTGGCAAAGTCGATCTGCTGTATCAGAGGCATCATGGCGTCAACACCCGCGCCTTGCGCCTGAAACAGCACGCGCGAGTCGAGCAGGCCAGAGATGTTGCCGTCCGTCTGCAACAGCGGCGTGTCGCCAACCTTCACGACCGTGCCCATCATTGCCATCATTTGCGCATTGCCTAGCATCGCGGACATTGATGCGACCATCGGATTGTCGGCGACAAAAGACAGCGTGAAGGAAGTCGCGCCGTCTGCGGAATCGTAGCGCGCTTCGGCCCCCGAGCCGCCACCCGCCATTACGAAGCCCTGGCTGAAATCTTCAGAAAGGGTCCGGGTAAAGCCTTCCGGCGCCTCTGGCAAAAGCGCGGTCAACAGATCGCTTTGCTGCTTTCCAAGCGCCTGCCGCGCCATCACGATTGCCTCGCTTGTCTTGCCAAGATCGCCCGCCGCATAGGCATCACTGGCCGATTGCAGCGCGTCGGAAACCTCATCGGCAAATGCCGAAGCGACGGAAATCACGAAAATGGACGCAGCCAAGCCGATTTTCTTTTGAAAGCTCATGAAAATACCCCCGACAAAAGCATGTCTAGGCTATTGGTCAGCTGCCAATTCGATCAAGTAAAATCTTTACCCGCTCAGGCGGCGTTCAGCGCAACATGGCTGCCGTCGCCCATCCTCAGCCGTTGGCCTGCATCCGTTCGATATATGCGCGCATTTCCTCGGCCTCTTGACGTGCATCGCGCAGGCCTTCCATGGCCGCCCGCAGTTCCGCCTCGGTCTGGGCGATATGATTCATCAATTCGCCCTCGCGGCTTTCCATGTAAACCATCGCCTGATCGCGCAGTTCCTCTGCCTCGTGCAATGATTGGGCAAGACGATCCATCTCGGCCATGTCGCCCCCGGCGACGCGGGTAAAGCGGTGCAGAAGCCAATAGGTGAACCACCCCATGGCAAAGGCCAAAAGCAGGATGATCGCGGTGACGGCAATGAATTCAATGCGGTTCATGGGCTACTTTGGCCTGTGCTATTGGAACTTTTCGGGGCGGGGCTTTGGGCGAACAGTCATTTTCGTTGGCGCGACCGACGGGCTTGTATCACCCGAAAAATCGGGCGCGTCCGGGTTGGCGGCAGCGACTGGTGCATCTGTGCCTGTCTCCGCCGCAAGTTTCGCTTGGTCTGGCGTCACGGGTTGCGAAGACACCAAAAGCCGGAATTCGATGCGCCGATTGGCCTCGCGCCCGGCCTCGGTACTGTTGTCGGCGATCGGATCAGCCTCACCATAACCTTTGGCGACAATTCCGGACACGTCAACCTGCCGCCCCTGCAGTGACAGCAGCACGGTTTCCGCTCTGGCTTGGCTAAGGGCCAGATTGCCGCCATCCGACCCTTGCGAGTCGGTATAACCGGCAATCTCCATCCGAATACCGGGGCAATCTTTCAAGACATCTGCCAGCGCCCGCATGACGGCGCCAGTCTTGGTGTCAATTTCGGCGGATCCGGGGTTGAAGGTGATCTTCTGCTGCTGCAGCACCGCGTTCACGTCTTGCGCGCATTCTTCCGGCGTGGGGATAGACGCAATCGGATCAAGCTCTTTGTCGTAGGTCACTGAAACCTTGAAGGTCGCGCCCTGACCAAGCCTGTTTGACAGGATCTGCGAAATCCGCACCTTTGCGGATTGCGATCCGGTCACGCCAGCCACTTCCACCGTATCTGCCCGCACCACAAGCGTACCATGATCAAGCTCTGACAAGGCCTGCAGCCCCGCCAGCACCCGCACGGGCCAACCATCGGGCAGGTCAGGGTCCATACGGGTTGCAAGATAGATGTTCTTCGAACCAAATTCCGCCGAAGCAAAGCTGTCAACCGCCGCGCGCAGCGTGTCATCCGTCAAGCGCCCGCGCATTTCAACCCGATGCGTTTCCGCCGCAAGTGTTGCGGTAAATTCTGCGGGGCCAGACGCGGCGGCGTTCTCTTTCTTTTCCAATGTGGCTTTCAATGAAAAAAGATCGGGAAGATTGGCTTCCAGTTCTCCGACGACAAGGTCAAAATCCGCCTGTGTCACATCCGCACCGGCCAGCAAAGTGACGTCCGCATCCTTGAAGGTTATCGTTGCATCGCCAAGCTTTGCCACGGCATCAATCCCGGCAACCGCCGCGTCGGCCCAACTGGGGCTTGGCACGCCAAGTCCGATCACACAATTGGTTTTGGTCAGCACCCCGCCACGCCCACCGGCGCCAAGGATTTTGGCGCGCGCCAGTTCGGTATCGGCCGAGCAGGCGTCGAACCGTGCGCCATCGGCATCTTTGACAAAGCGAAGCGTGAACGGGGTCAGCACCGGCCGGGGCGCCGAAATCTCGGACCGGACCGCCAGCCCATCCGGCTTGATCTGACGCAGTTTGCTTTCAAAACTGCGCTTCTGGGCGTCGGATTCGGCAATCGCCGTGATCGCAACACTTTCCGAAGCCACCGAAATCTTGGATCGCGGCAGTAGTTTCAACGCCTCTATGCTATAGGCAAACGCCTCTTCCCAGCCCGCAGGCGGTGGGTAATTCGCAGTCTCCAGCATATCGGCAAGCGGAATATCGGGGGTTAGCGCCTGTGCGGCAGTGGACAGAATTTCCTTGGCATCGCCCTGTGGCAACAGCCCGATCAGTTGAATGCCATCGTCGTTCCGCAACATTTCCACCGAAAAATGCGGTGCTTCGATGGCTTTTACCGGGGTCACTTCCATATGGTCACGGATGCGCGATGAATCGACCAGCCCACCGACCAGATTGACCACGCGATAGCGCGCGGCTTCATTCGGTGCGGTGCCGTTCAGCACAATCTGCAGCCCGTTCGCCTCTGCCGAGGAATAGGTGATACCTTCGGTCAGAAGCATCGAGTTCACTGCGCGGGCCGAAACCCGCTCTACCACCACAGCCGCAGCCCATGCGATTGCGACTGAAATCAGCGCCGCCACCAGAAAGGTGCCTATGACTAAAATCCGCTGCGATAGCTGTGGCGGGCGCGAAGAAGGCATGTCTACCAAGGGTTCTGATCTGTGCTGTGCCACGGAATTCCGAAGACTTGCACAGGTATGCAAGGATCGGGGCCAAGCGCGGTTGCGCGGCCACAGTCTGCATAAAGCGGGCCGAAGGTGGGATCAATCAAAGGAAAGCCGCTATGGCAAGAAACAGCGCAGGAATCAGCCCCGCATCGCGGTTGCTGCGAAAGATCGCAAGGCAAGATGTCGGGTCGTCGATATCCAGCCGCCGGAGTTGCCAGATCATGTGCCAGCCAAAGGCCCAAACCGCCGGTGGCGGGGGGGGGGGGGCGG
>CAMFLG010000375.1 GCA_945957495.1 uncultured Pseudorhodobacter sp.
GACGCCAGGATCGAGCGGTTGTTGGAACTGATATTGCCGCCGGTCGGACGGGTGGGCGCAGAGGTCGGGTCGGCGGTTTTCGAAAACATCGGGGGCGTCCTTGGCAGGCAATGAGGAAACTTTGCCCGATAAGGACCGAAGGGGCAGGCGCGGTCAAGCCTGACGCGGCAAGGATGTGTCGCTTAGGGGTGATTGGGGTCGTTGTTCGGCTGACAACTGCCTGCGGATTTGATCAGATGCGGCCAAGGATTCGTTTCAAGAACAGGATAGACTGTGCCCTCCTCTAATACCGACGGCTTCTTCGCACCCGTTTCCGGCTTTGATCTGCCGCGATTCGCCGGGATTCCCACCTTCATGCGGCTGCCGAATGTCGGCTTTGACCACCCCCGGTTTCCCGAGGTCGAGATCGGCCTGATCGGCGCGCCCTGGGATGGCGGCACTACCAACCGCCCCGGCCCGCGCCACGGCCCGCGCCAGCTGCGCGACCTGTCCACGATGATCCGGGCGCAGAATGGTGCAACCTGGGTGGCGCCGTTTGAACTGGCCAACTGCGCCGATCTGGGTGACGTGGCGCCGAACCCCGCCGATCTGATGGATACGCTGGCCCGGATGGAGGCGTTTTATGACCGCGTCGTGGCGGCTGGCGTCGTGCCGCTGACCGGCGGCGGCGATCATCTGTGCAGCCTGCCGATCCTGCGCGCCGTGGCGAAGGCGCGTCCGGTTGGCCTGATTCAGTTCGACAGCCACACCGACCTGAACGACATCTATTTCGGCACCAGCCGCTACAACCACGGCACGCCCTTCCGTCGCGCGGTCGAGGAAGGGTTGATCGACCCCAAACGCTATGTCCTGATCGGCATTCGTGGCACGGCCTATGGCCGCGAGGATTGGGATTTCGCCGCCGCCAACGGCATCCGCATCATTCCGATTGCCGAGTTTCATGCCCGCGGCGTCGAGGATGTGATGGCCGAAGCGCGCCAGATCGTGGGGCAGGGCGATACCTATATCACCTATGACATTGATTTCGTCGATCCGACCTTTGCGCCGGGGACCGGTACGCCGGAAGTGGGCGGGCCGAATTCTTGGCAGGCCTTGCAGGTGGCCCGGCTGCTGAAAGGCGTCAATATCGTGGGCGCCGATCTTGTCGAAGTCTCGCCCCCGTTCGACGCCAGCGGCGGAACGGCCTGGCTGGGGATTTCGATCATGTTCGAAATGCTGTGTGTGATGGCAGAACGCGTGGCCGCTTTGCGGGGATAGGGCGGAACCGGGGGCCAGCCCCCGGACCCCCGGAGTATTTGGGCCAATGTGAAAGGCAAAGACAATGACAGTGGATACGATCATCACCAACGCGCGCGTTCTGACCATGGACGCGGCCCGCCCAAGGGCAGAGGCGGTGGCACTTGCTGCAGGCAAGATCGTCGCGGTTGGAACGACGGCCGAGATTGCGGCGCTGGCCGGGGACGGTTGCCAGAAGATCGACGCGGGGGGCAGAACGCTTTTGCCCGGGTTTGTGGAAAGCCATCTGCATCTGGTTCTGGGCGGCAACGAATTGGTGCAGCTGCAATTGGGCGGGCTGCACGGGTTTGATGCCTTGAAGGCGGCGTTTCAGGATTATGCCGCGAAGAACCCCGACAATGCGCTGTTGATGGCGCAAGGTGCCTCTTATGAAATTCTGGATGCGCCCGTCACGCGGCAGGATCTGGATCGGGTGATCGCCGATCGCCCGATTGCGATGATGTCGCCGGATCACCACACCGTCTGGGCCAATACGGCGGCTTTGGCGGCAGCCGGTATCCTGCACGGGGCCCAGATGCCGCATGGGCATGAGGTGGTGATGGCGCCCGATGGCACCGCCACCGGAGAATTGCGCGAGTTCGAGGCGTTCGGACCGATTCTGGCGCTGGGCGGTGAGGCGCATCTGCAGCTGGGCATTGCCACGGGTGGCGAACCTTCGCCCTGGCCCGATGCGGCACGCCGGGCGCTGGACAAGGACAAGGTCGCGGCGGGGCTGGCGCATTGCGCGGCGCATGGCATCACCTCGATGGTGAACATGGACGGCAACCGCTATACCCTGCAATTGCTGAAAGAGATGCAGGACGAGGGGCGGTTGACCGCGCGGGTCAAGGTGCCGTTCCACTTCAAGCCGCACATGGAGTTGTCGGAACTCGACCGCGCCAGCGCGATGACGGCGGAATATGCGAATGACTGGCTGTCTTGCGGCTTTGTGAAGATGTTCATGGATGGCGTGGTTGATAGCCGGACGGCCTATATGCTGAACGACTACCCCAATGCGCCGGGTGTCACGGGAGAGCCGCTGTTTGAACCCGAACGTTTCAAGGAAATCTGTACCGAGATTGACCGGCGCGGGTTGCAGATCGCGGTGCATTCCATCGGGGATGGCGCGGTGCGCACCACGATAAATGGGTATGAGGCGGCGGGGCAGGCGAACGGGTTCCGCGACATGCGGCATCGGGTGGAACATATCGAACTGATCGACAAGGCCGATATTCCGCGTCTGGGCGCCTTGGGGATCGTGGCCAGCATCCAGCCGCCGCATCCGCCGGGGGCAATGGATTTCCCGCTGTCCACCATGGAAACGGTGATCGGGCGCGACCGCTGGCAAGACGCCTATCTGTGGAAGACCCTGGCCGATCAAGGCGCGAAGATTGCCTATGCCAGCGATTGGCCGGTGACGGATGTATCGGTGATGCGGGGGCTGCAAGCCTCGCAAACGCGGGTGCCCTATGAAGGTTGTGCCGATGAACGGCTGGGTCTGATGGAAAGCCTGTGCGCCTACACGGCGGGCGGGGCCTGGGCCGCGCATATGGAAGACATCACCGGTATGCTGAAACCGGGGCTAGCGGCAGATCTGGTGCTGATCGACGGCGACATCGAAGCGATTCCCGCCGCTGATCTGGGCAAAACCGGAATCGCCCTGACCATTGCAGGCGGAAAAATCACCCATCGCGGTGCCGGATTCGCGTGAATCGGGCAGAATCACGGCGGGAGATTCGGCGATTTGCCCGGATTTCCTGCCTTGAACCCTTTGCAGACCGCCGAAACTTCGGGCGCCAACCGTGAAAAACCCCTGTAAACGTTGATCTTGACAAAAAAATGTAAGGCCCTGTGCTTTTTTCTCTTGCGGCCCCCGGCGACTAACCCTAGATAACGCCTCACCGAAGACGAACAGACGCAGCGATGCAGACGGACGGAAACGGGAAGCGAGATGAAACGCTCGTAACTAAATCTGGATATACGACGGCAGATGCGCCCGAAGTTCGGGTGTGCTGTTTGTTTTGTGTCCGCGCTCTTTGACATAATTAATGACTGAAGGGATATGCGGGCGGTTTGGGCGCATCGGCGTCGTAATCGCAGCATATCTGGGCTCTTAGGGAAGTTGTCGCAAGATGATGGACCGATGATAGAGTTTAAGCTTCACGGTTTGTGGGTCACGTTACTTCGGTAACTTGGCACATGAAACGAAAGACTATGGGCTTACGGCTCATAGCAGATGTGCGAAGGTTCGACGTCAAGGATAGCTCTTCGGAGCTTTCAACTTGAGAGTTTGATCCTGGCTCAGAATGAACGCTGGCGGCAGGCCTAACACATGCAAGTCGAACGGGTCCTTCGGGACTAGTGGCGGACGGGTGAGTAACGCGTGGGAACATACCCAAAGGTACGGAATAGCCTCGGGAAACTGAGAGTAATACCGTATGTGCCCTTCGGGGGAAAGATTTATCGCCTTTGGATTGGCCCGCGTTGGATTAGGTAGTTGGTGGGGTAATGGCCTACCAAGCCGACGATCCATAGCTGGTTTGAGAGGATGATCAGCCACACTGGGACTGAGACACGGCCCAGACTCCTACGGGAG
>CAMFLG010000376.1 GCA_945957495.1 uncultured Pseudorhodobacter sp.
AGCGCCGTCAGGTTGGTGTCATGCAGGGTTTTGAACCGGGCCAGACCCAATGTCAGCGTGTACATGCTTTCGTCGTTCAAGAAGATCAACGGCCCAAGGTAGTCATTCCACGCCGCAAGCACCTGAAACGTTCCCACCAGAACCAGCGCAGGCAGCATCAGCGGCAGGTGAATCTTCCAGTAGATCTGCAGCACGCTTGCGCCATCCATCTTGGCGGCCTCGTCCAGCTCTCGCGGGATCGACATGATGAATTGCCGCAAAAGGAAGATGAAGAACGGTGCGCCGAACCAAGCCGGAACGATCAACGGCTTGAGCGTGTTGATCCAGCCCAACCAGTTGAACTCCATATATAGCGGGATCATCGTCACATCCCAAGGCACCATCATGGCACCCAGCAGGACCATGAACAGAAAGTTGCGACCCCTGAAATCAAAGCGGGCAAAGCCAAAGGCCACCAGCGACGAAGACAGCAATTGCCCGATGGTGGAAAGCACCGTCACCAGCATCGAGTTTTTCAGATAGGTTCCGAACGGTTGCGCATTCCATGCGGCGGCGAAGTTGCCCCATTGCGGTTCGGCGGGCCACCATGTCGGCGGCCAGGTCAGGAGTTCCGGCTTGGCTTTGATCGCGGTCACAAATGTCCAGTAGAACGGAAACAAAAACAGCAGAGTCACGATGCAAAGCGCCATCCACTTGGCAACGGTGCCCAGTTTGGAATGCCCTTCAGTCATGGCTTTTCCCCCTTCACTTCCGTCTCATAGAACACCCACATGCTGGAAAACTTGAAGATCGCCAGCGTCAGCACGATGATCAGCAACAGCATCAGCCACGACATCGCTGCGGCATAGCCCATGTCCTGATATTTGAAGGCGGTGTCGTAGATATACATGGCCAGCATGTAGGTCGATTTCACCGGCCCGCCCTTGGTCAGCAACAAGGCCAACGTCAGTTGCTGGAAGGCCGCGATAACCGTTGTCACCAGGTTGAACAGCAAAACTGGTGACAACAGTGGCAAGGTGATCAGAAAGAACTGCCCGATCTTGCCCACACCTGAAAGACTGGCGGCTTCGTAGAGTTCCTTGGAAATGCTTTTCAACCCGGCAAGGAAGATCAGCATCGTTGCCCCCACGCTCCACAAACTGACCAGCACAATCGACACGGGCGCCCAGTTCGGGCTGCCCAGCCAGTTGACCTGTTCGATCCCCACCAGCGACAGCATGTAGTTGATGACGCCATATTCATGCGACAGAAGCCATGACCAGATCGTGACCAGGGCGACGCCAGAGATGATCGACGGTACATAGAAGGCCGCGCGAAAGAACCCGCTGGCAAACATTGGCTGGTTCAACAGCATCGCCAGCAACAGCGCCACGATCAGGTTGGCGGGCACAAACATTGCCGCAAACTTCAGCGTGACTTTCAGCGACCGGATGAAGTCGGCATCATCGGTGATGACCGTGGTGTAGTTTTGCAACCCGATGAATTCCGGCTTTCCCACCAGCGGCCAGTCGAAGAAGCTGATATAGAGCGAGAACAACAATGGCCCGAGTGTAAAGGCCACAAAGCCAAAGACCCATGGGGCAACGAACAGATAGGGCGTGGCAGCCCCCGCCCGGAAGCGGGAGGAATGCCGCCTTGCGGGGGCTGCCAGCGGGCGCGTCACTTGGTCAGCGCCTTGTCAGCACGAACCGACGCATCGTCCAGGATCGCCTGAATGCCATCCTGATCAATGTAGATCTGCTGGATCGCCTCGGTCACAACCTCTTGCGCGCGGCCCCAGTTGGCGTTGCGCAGGAAAGCGGGCGACAGGTTGGCATCGGCCGCGGGAAGCATTGCAAGGAAGGGGGCAAAGTTCGGGTTTGTGTCCAACCCCTGCGCCTTTGCCACCGAATTCAGCACCGGCAGATCGTTCTTGCGCATCGCAACGGCCTCGGGGCTGGAATAGAATTTCACGAATTCCCATGCCAGATCAGGCTGCTTGCTGTCCTTCGCAATCGACAGCGCCGAAATCCCGACGTTGCTGTGAACCGGTTTGCCCGCGAAGGACGGCAAACCAACCACACCGAAATTCTTGCCCGCCGCTTCGAAATCCGGCATCGGCCAGGTGCCAGAGATCACCATGCCCAGCTTGTCGGCATTGAACAACTCGCGGTAGCTGCCGTTGTCGCCCACGCCGAACAGAACGGCCTCACCGTCTTTGACCATATCAACGAATTGCTGGAACACTTCGGTCGTTTCCGGCGCGTTCAGGAAACCTGCCGTCGTCTTGCCATCCGGGCTGATCCAGGACGACCCATTGCTCCACAGATAGGTTTCAAAGTCATAGGGGTCGGGGTTGCCATCAACGCCAAAGCCGTAAACCTTTTCGTCCGGCTTGGCCATTTTCGCGGCATCGGCGCGCAGATCGGCCCAGGTCCAGCCTTCTTTCGGATAGGACAGCCCGGCCTTGTCGAACATGTCCTTGTTATAATAGGTCACAAAGGTCGTATAGCCTGCAGGGATGCCCAAGGTGCTGGCGGTGCCATCGGGATTGGTCACGCGCGCATAGGGCAGAAGACCGGCGGCGAAATCGGCCATATCCAGGCCATTCGCCCCCGCCAGATAGCCGTCCAGCGGCAACAGCGACGCGGCATAGGCCGGGAAGTTCCACATATACATCACGTCCGGCGCATCGCCTGCACCAAAGCCCGCAGCAAGTTTGGTATCATAGCCGTCGCCATAAGCCTCAACCTGCACCGTCACACCGGGATGCGCGGCCTCGAACTTGGCGGCAATCGCCTTTTGAATTTCCAGGCTTTCATTGCTGTCCCAGGTGGCAAAACGCAGCGTCTGCGCGTTCATCCCTGTTGCGGCACAGGCAAGCCCCGCCGCAAGGATGACAGGCCCGAATACAGTCTTCATTGTGGTTCTCCCTGTTGTTGAACGGTGGCTCCGTTCGTTTGGTTGGGCGGTCAGCCCGCTGGCCTTGGGTCAAGATCGACCCGCACCCCTTCACGATCAAAGAAATGCAGATGCGCGGGATCAATGGCCAGGGTAACAGCCTCGCCATCCTCCACCTCAAGACCGCCATCTGCGCGCACGACCAGCGCCTGCCCGGCGGCGGTTCTGGCGAAAACCAGGGTTTCGGCACCCAGCCGTTCAACCGATGTCACCACGGCCTGCAGGCCGGGCGCGGTTTGGTCCACGATGCGAATATGCTCGGGCCGAAGCCCCGCTTCGGCGACGCGGTCAAGGCCTGCATCGGCGGCCAAGGGCAGGCGCAGCGACTGCCCGGCAAGATCAACCTCAACCCCGCCCGCCACCTGACGCAAACCGGAGGGCAGGAAATTCATCTGTGGCGTGCCGATGAAACCCGCGACAAAGCGGTTGGCCGGGCGGCGATACAGCTCCATCGGTCGCCCCACCTGTTCGACGCGACCCGCATTCAGCACCACAACCTTGGTTGCCAGCGTCATCGCCTCGACCTGATCATGGGTCACGAACAACATGGTGCGGCCCAATTCCTTGTGCAGGCGGGCCAGTTCATAGCGGGTTTGGGTGCGCAAGGCGGCGTCCAGATTGGACAGCGGTTCATCGAACAGGAATACGCTGGGGTCGCGCACGATTGCCCGGCCGATCGCCACCCGCTGACGCTGCCCGCCCGACAACTGCCGGGGCTTGCGATCCAACAGATGCCCGATTTCCAGAATACGCGCGGCATCTGCCACGCGCACTTCAATCTCTGCCCGTTTCATCCCCTGCAAGGACAGGCCAAAGCCCATGTTCTTGCGCACATTCATATGCGGATAAAGCGCGTAGGATTGAAACACCATCGCCAGATTACGCTCTGCCGGGGGCACGTTTGTCATATCGCGACCTTCAATCGTGACC
>CAMFLG010000377.1 GCA_945957495.1 uncultured Pseudorhodobacter sp.
GCATTCAGGCGCAAACCCATGTGTTGATCGCGCTGGCGGGCACCACCGGGGCCACGCGCCTGCAACATCTGAGCGAGGCCCTGAACGCGCTGGCGCATCACCCCGCCCCTGATCGCGGAACCTATCTGACCCTGCTGCCGCAGACGCTGGAGGCCTTGGATGCCCTGATCCATTTTGTCGGCACCCAGACGCCCACTCAAGAGGAGGCACCGTGACGCCCCCCGCCCCACCGCTTTTGCTGATCGAAGATACGCCTTCGTTGCAGTTGCTTTACCGTTCGGTTCTGACGCAAGCGGGGCACAGCGTTTTGACGGCCTCGACCGCCAGCGAGGCGATGCGGTTGTTTCAGGAAGCGCGGCCTCGCATCGTGCTGTTGGATCTGGTTCTGCCTGATTGTGACGGGCTGGACCTGATGAAAGACATGTTCGACCTGCGCCCGGAAACCCGGGTGATTGTGATGACCGCGCACGGCTCTATCAACAAGGCTGTCGAAGCGATGCGCGCGGGCGCGCATGAGTTTCTGGTCAAGCCCTTTGACGAGGTGCGCCTGCTTGCCGCAGTCAGTAATGCAGCCAACGCCAGCCCATCGTCGCGCGCCCCAAATGGTGGCACGCCAGCGGTGCGTCAGGTTCCGCAAGTCAACAATGGCGCTTTTATCGGCACGTCCGAACTCATGGCGCAGATTCAGGCCACCATCGCATCGGTGGCCCGGTCGATGGCCACGGTCTTCATCACGGGCGAAAGTGGCACTGGCAAAGAGCTTTGCGCGCTTGCGGTTCACGAAAGCTCACCCCGCGCGGCGGGGCCGTTCATCGCGCTGAACTGCGGGGCGATCCCACAGGATTTGCTGGAATCCGAAGTGTTCGGCCATATGAAGGGCAGCTTCACCGGCGCAATCTCTGACAAGCCCGGTGCGGCCACCGCCGCAGACGGCGGAACGCTGTTTCTGGATGAGGTCTGCGAAATGGCCCCGGCGCTGCAAACCAAACTGCTGCGGTTTCTGCAAACCTCGACCGTGGTGCCTGTGGGGGCGACACGCCCGCGCAAGGTGAACGTGCGGATCATTTGCGCCACCAACCGTGACCCGATGGACGCGGTCCGGTGCGGGTTGTTCCGCGAGGATCTGTTCTACCGCCTTTACGTCGTGCCGATCGAGATGCCGCCGCTGCGCGAGCGCGGGAATGACGTGATCGAGATTGCAGAGGCCGCCTTGGCCCGGCTTGCGCAAGAGGAAGGCAAGCAGTTCGATGGTTTAGCCTCGGATCTGCGGGCGATTTTCCGGCGGTTTCCGTGGCCCGGCAATGTGCGCCAGCTTCTGAACGTCATCCGCAACGTGGTTGTGCTGCACGAGGGCGGGTTGGTTACACCCGCGATGCTGCCGTCATCCTTGCTGTTGCAGATCAATCAGGAGCCGGCCAAAGACGCCGCTGTGGCAACGGCAGATCAGCAAACGGGTCTGGACATGCTGCTCGGCCGGCCCTTGGCGGAGGTTGAACGGATGGTGATTGAGGCAACCTTGGCCAGATTTGACGGATCGGTTCCCAAGGCAGCCCGCGTGCTGGAACTTTCGCCCTCAACGCTGTACCGCAAGATCGACGCCTGGTCGAAAGGCTGACGGCGTCAGGCGAATTGCTCGACGATCAGCCGCTCTTCCAACCCATGGCCGGGATCGAACAGGATACGGTGGCGGATGTTGGGTTCCGACCGCACCTCGACACGGATCACGTCTTCAACCGGGCGGCTGTCAGCATCGGCGCGGACCGGGCGCTTTTCCGGTTCCAGCACCTCAAAGCGCACAACAACGCTTTTCGGCAATAGCGCACCGCGCCAGCGCCGGGGTCGAAAAGCCGCCATCGGCGTCAATGCCAGCACATCCGAGCCAATTGGCAGAATCGGGCCGTGCGCAGAATAGTTGTAGGCGGTTGATCCTGCCGGGGTGGCAACCAGCACCCCATCGCAGACCAATTCTTCCAACCGCACCTTGCCGTCAACGCTGATCCGCAGTTTGGCCGCCTGCGGACCGGCGCGCAGCAGCGACACCTCGTTGATCGCAAGAGCCTCGGTCGTCGTCCCGTCCTTGGTAACAGCGCGCATCGCCAAGGGGTTGATCACCGCCTCTTCGGCTGTGGTCAGGCGCGTGGGCAGGTCATGCAGGCTGAAGGCATTCATCAGAAAGCCAATCGTGCCGCAGTTCATTCCATAGACCGGCAGGTTCAATTGCAGCACCTGGGTTTCATGCAAGGTCTGCAGCATGAAACCGTCGCCGCCCAGTGCGACGACCACCTCGGCCTGGTCAAGATCGGTCTGGCCATGCAGCGCCGTCAGGTCGGCCAGGGCCTGTTGCGCCGCAGGGGCCGAACTCGCCTTGAACGCAATCCGATGAAAACTCACCCGCTAATCCCTTTTGTTCAGGCGGTCATCTTGGACAAGTGCCGCGCAAACTCAACCCCCACAGTTGCCGACAATCGGCGTTTCGAGTTTCCTATAGTGAACAAGACTTCGGAACCGACCTGTGCCAAGTCGTTTATTGCCTTCCCCCCTGCCCCCCCTTGCCATAGAAACCCCGCAAATGGCCCATCATCGCAGGAGACGTCCATGGCTGCCCACCGCGACACCGGTTTCTTTACCGAAAGCCTTGCAACGCGTGACCCAGAGCTGTTCGGCTCTATCACCCATGAACTTGGCCGTCAGCGCGACGAGATCGAACTGATCGCCTCTGAAAACATCGTCAGCCGCGCCGTGATGGAGGCGCAGGGTTCGGTGATGACCAACAAATACGCCGAAGGCTATCCGGGCAAACGCTATTACGGCGGCTGCCAGTGGGTGGACGTGGCCGAAAATCTGGCCATCGACCGGGCTTGCCAGCTGTTCGGCTGTTCCTTTGCCAATGTGCAACCGAACTCTGGCTCGCAGGCAAACCAGGGCGTGTTCCAGGCGCTGCTGCAGCCGGGCGACACCTTTCTGGGCATGAGCCTTGATGCCGGCGGCCACCTGACCCATGGGGCGGCGCCGAACCAGTCGGGCAAATGGTTCAAGGCAGTGCAATACGGCGTGCGCAAGCAGGATCTGACGCTGGACTATGATCAGGTCGAGGCACTGGCCGCTGAGCATCAGCCGAAGATGATCATTGCCGGTGGTTCGGCCATTCCGCGCATCATCGACTTTGCCCGGATGCGCGCGATTGCCGACAAGGTGGGTGCCTATTTCGTCGTGGATATGGCGCATTTCGCCGGTCTAGTGGCGGCGGGCCTGTACCCATCGCCCTTCCCGCATGCGCATGTGGCGACCACCACCACCCACAAAACCCTGCGTGGCCCGCGCGGCGGCATGATCCTGACCAATGACGAGGCGATCGCGAAAAAGATCAACTCGGCGATCTTCCCGGGCATTCAGGGCGGGCCGCTGATGCATGTCATCGCCGCCAAGGCCGTTGCCTTTGGCGAGGCGCTGCGGCCCGAGTTCAAGGAATATCAGGCTCAGGTGATAAAGAACGCCCAAGCGCTGGCGGATCAGCTGATGAAGGGCGGCCTTGGCACCGTGACCAGTGGCACCGACACCCACCTGATGCTGGTGGACCTGCGCCCGAAAGGCGTGAAGGGCAATGCCACCGAAAAGGCTCTGGGCCGCGCCCACATCACCTGCAACAAGAACGGCATCCCGTTTGACACCGAAAAGCCCACCATCACCAGCGGCATTCGTCTAGGCACACCCGCTGGCACGACCCGCGGCTTTGGCGAGGCTGAATTCCGCATGATCGGCGACTGGATTGTCGAGGTCGTTGATGGCCTTGCCGCCAATGGCGAAGAAGGCAACGCCGCCGTCGAGGCCGCCGTGCGCGCCAAGGTCGAGGCGCTTTGCAAGGC
>CAMFLG010000378.1 GCA_945957495.1 uncultured Pseudorhodobacter sp.
GTTCGTGATTGACGGCCGGGTTGGGGTGACGCCTTCGGACGAGACTTTTGCCGACATTCTGCGCAAAAAGGGCGCGCGGGTGATTTTGGCGGTGAACAAGGCCGAGGGTAAGGCGGGCGATGCCGGCGCGCTGGAAGGTTGGTCTTTGGGCCTAGGCGAGCCGCTGCGCATCTCGGCCGAGCATGGCGAGGGGATGGACGATCTTTACCGGCTGCTGAAACCGCTGGAGGGTGAGTTTTCGGAGCGTGAGGCCGAGAACACCCCGGAAACCGAAGTGGATATTTCCGAGGAAGAGGCCGAACTGGAGCAGGACGCCGAGGCGTTCCGTCCGACAGAGCGCAAACCTTTGCAGATTGCGGTGATCGGGCGGCCGAATGCCGGGAAATCGACGCTGATCAACAAGATATTGGGCTATGACCGCTTGCTGACCGGGCCCGAGGCCGGGATCACCCGCGATGCGATTTCGGTGCGCGCCGACTGGATGGGCACGCCGATCAAGATTTTCGACACAGCGGGGATGCGCAAGCGGGCGCGGATTTCGGAAAAGCTGGAGAAGCTGTCAGTGTCGGATGGCATCCGCGCGGTGCGCTTTGCCGAGGTGGTGGTGGTGCTGCTGGACGTGGAGATTCCGTTCGAGGTGCAGGATTTGCGCATCGCGGATTTCGCCGAAACCGAAGGCCGGGCGGTGGTGATTGCCATCAACAAATGGGATCTTGAGGACGAAAAGCAGGAAAAGCTGGCCGAACTGAAAGAGATGTTCGAACGGCTGCTGCCGCAGCTGCGCGGCGCGCCGATGATCACGGTTTCCGGCAAAACCGGGCGGGGACTTGACCGGCTGCACGACGCGATCCTGAAGGCGCATGAGGTGTGGAACCGCCGGATCCCCACGGCGCGGCTGAACACCTGGCTGGGGGCGATGACCGAGGCGCACCCGCCACCGGCGCCGGGGGGACGGCGGATCAAGCTGCGTTATATGACGCAGGTGAAACAGCGTCCGCCGGGGTTCATTGCGATGTGCAGCCACCCAGAGGATATGCCCGATACCTATCGGCGCTATCTGGTGAACGGGTTGCGCGACCATTTCGACATGCCGGGCACGCCGATCCGGCTGACCTTCCGTGGGCAGGGCGAAAAGAACCCCTATCGCAACAAGAAGTTCCACACGCCAAGCCGGTTGCGCAAGCATGTCGGCAATCCGGTGAACAAGGACTGATCCTAGAGCCTGTCTGGTTTTCATGGAAGCATCCTGATCGAAATTCGCGTTCGAGCGCATGCGAGAGGCAGCGATTTTCGATTCCGTGTTAACCAGACAGGCTTTAGCAGCGGTTCTCAAATGGAACGGCCGGTCCCCTGCGGGACCGGCCGTATTGTTTTTGTCTCGCCGTCGCGCGTTCCGCGCTTTGGGCTCGGGGTGGGGGGCTTTCCGCCCCCCGCGCGCAGGCGCGCTCCCCCCGAGAGTATTTGAACCAATGTGAAAGGGTTAGGGTTTGGGGTTCTGGATGTCGCTCAGCGGTTGAATAGCCAGAACGTGGCGGTTGCCATGGCCAAGGCCCCGGCGAGGGCGGCATAAGCCACAGTCGGGTTTTGGCTCCAGTTGACCACGGCGATGCCGATGATGGCCCAGACCACGGTTGCGCCATAGACCGGCATGCGCGGGCATTGTGCCTGAACGGCAAATGCTATGGCGAGAACCAGCGCCAGCAGGGTCAGCGCGGCGGTTGTGTCCCCCAAAAGGCCATAGCCCGCCAGAACGACTCCGGTTGAGACGGCGGCAGCGGCGGTCAGCCAGCCTGCGAAAATCGCCAGGGGGGCGGAGAGCAGCCAGCGGTCCTGCGCCGGATCGGCGATCAGGAAGGCGGTCAGCGCCAGTGCCGCCATCAGCAGGATGGTCAGGGTGGCAAGGATCGGGAAAGACCCGGCGATGGCCAGCCAGAGCGTGCCAAGGGCCACAGCGGCAAGCAGGGGCAGGCCGGGTTGGGTGAATTGCACCCTGTCGCGGCGGGCGATCAGGCCAAAGCCTGCATGCGCGATCAGCCAGAGATAAATCAGACCCCAGATCGAAAAGGCATAGCCCGCAGGCTGGATCGATGGGCGGTCGATGCGCACGGGGAAGATGCCCGGATCATAGCCCATGAAGGGCGGGGTCAAGAGCGGGGCTGCCATAAAGGCCAGAGTGGCAAGCAGCAGGGCGGGTTGGATCAAGCGTTTCATGTGAAGGATACGCTTGATCCGAGGGAATGGATCACGCCAAAGTGCCGTTTGCGGCAATCCGGGTCTTGCCGCCAAGATAGGGGTGCAGGACGGCGGGAAGATCCACCGAGCCATCGGCCTGCTGGCCATTTTCCAGCACCGCGATCAGGCAGCGCCCCACGGCAAGGCCGGAACCGTTCAGCGTGGCCACAAATTCCGGCTTGCCACCGCCTGTGGGGCGGAAGCGGGCGTTCATGCGGCGGGCCTGAAACTGGCCGCAGGTGGAGACGGAGGAGATTTCGCGGTATTTGTTTTGCCCCGGCAACCACGCCTCCAGATCATGGGTTTTCTGCGCGCCAAAGCCCATGTCGCCGGTGCAAAGCACGATGGTACGATAGGGGATGCCGAGTTTTTCCAGGATCGCCTGGGCGCAATTGGTCATGCGTTCGTGTTCCGCAAGCGCGGTTTCGGGGGTGCAGATCGTCACCATTTCGACCTTTTCGAACTGGTGCTGGCGCAGCATGCCTGAGGTGTCCTTGCCCGCCGAGCCTGCTTCGGAGCGGAAGCATTGGGTGTGGGCGGTCATGCGGATCGGCAGGGCGGATTCGTCCAGCGTATCGCCTGCGACCGAATTGGTCAGCGTGACTTCGGAGGTGGGGATCAGCCACCAGCCATTGGTGGTCTGATAGCTGTCTTCGGCGAATTTCGGCAGTTGGTTGGTGCCATACATCGCCTCTTCCTTGACCAGAACCGGGGTCCAGGTTTCGGTCAGCCCGTGTTCCTCGATATGGGTGTCGAGCATGAACTGCGCCAAGGCGCGGTGAACGCGGATCACCGCACCCTTCAGCACAACAAAACGTGAGCCGGAAAGCTTGGCCGCGGTTTCGAAATCCATGCCGGGTTTGACGCCCGCGATGTCGAAATGTTCCACCGGGGTGAAATCGAAATTGCGCGGGCTGCCCCAGCGGCGGATTTCGACGTTATCCTCCTCATCCTTGCCGTCAGGAATGTCGTCCAGCGGCAGGTTAGGAATGCCCATCAGCAGGGCGCGCAATTCGGTATCCAGCGCCTCTGCCTCGGCGGCGAGAGCGGCGGTTTCGGCCTTTTTCTCAGTCACAAACCCGCGCAGGCGGTTGAATTCGGCCTCATCGCCCCGGGATTTGGCGGCGCCTGCCTCTTTGCTGGCGGCATTCTGGGCGGCTTGCGCGGTTTCCGAGGCGAGGATGCGGGCACGGCGGGATTCGTCGAGGCCAAGCACCTGTGCGGCCACACCCGACAGCCCGCGACGGGAAAGTGCGGCCTCGAAGGCGGCGGGATTCTCGCGGATGGCGCGGATGTCGTGCATAATGTCCTCATCGGGTGGCTTGATTTTCGCGTCTTATGCCCGATTTGAGTGGCAAGGGGAACACTTTGCACGCAGGCCGGGCCGCCTTGCCTATCCGCCCGCCCGTCTATAGGGTGCCCGCCGACAAATCCGGGGGAAGGCCCCCAATTCTGGAGTAAATGCCTATGTTCGTGACCCCCGCCTTTGCGCAGGCCGCCGGTGGTGCCGGTGCTGGCAGCGCCGTTGCCTCGTTCCTGCCGCTGGTTCTGATCTTTGCGATCATGTATTTCCTGCTGATCCGTCCGCAGCAAAAGCGCGCCAAGGATC
>CAMFLG010000379.1 GCA_945957495.1 uncultured Pseudorhodobacter sp.
AGAGCAGCAGCTTCCCAAGCTGAATACGAGGGTTCGATTCCCTTCACCCGCTCCAATCCCCTCACAGTTCTTGGCGTGTCAGGTCGTGGCGTCGTGATCTTTCGACTTGGCTGGCGCAGTCTTTCGCTGGCCGTTGTGCGAATGCCGCCGCCCGGTTTCGGTGACAACATAAACCAGAACCGACCCGGTCCAGCTAAAGGTGAACAGCCCTGAAATGGCGATGATCGGGCCACCCAACCGCCAGGCCTCTGGCAGTGTCACGGTGCTTTCGCCCAAGGTGGTGTAGGATTCCAGCACAAAGTAATAGGCATCGCGGAAATTCGGGATCAGCCCGAAATGCCAGATCGGCGCGGCCCAGATCAGCGTTTCAAAGAAATGCGTCAGCGCCAAAAGCGTGATGGTCAGGATCATCAGCCCCCGCACCCGCCACGTCCGCGTGCGCACCGCATATTTGCCAAAGCGCAGGCTGAACTGCTTGGAAATCGCCCCCATGCACCAGCCATGCACGGTGATGATGATCACCAGCGACAGCAGACCAAAGCCGATTTCCGTCAGAAATCCGGGGTCTACAATGGTGGAGGTGACGGTCGTATCCACCGTCTGCAAGATCGGATCAACCGCATTTGCAACAACATCGGCCGTCGCCATCCCTCAACCTTCCCCACTTGCGGCAACCGCGATGGCGCCCGTCAAGCTGTCCGACGCGGGCGGCGCCATCGCTCTAGTCAGATTTTGCGCCCGGTTCAAGGTCTGCGGCACCGCTGGGCCGGTTTTCGCCGGGCCGACCTTTCCCTTTGCACGCCGCTGCGTTAGCAAGTCGCATCACCCTGCGTAAAGTCGCATCACACAGCAAAAAGGATACCCAATGAGCGAAATCAAACGTATCGGCGTCGGCGCCCGCATGTCAGAGGCCGTGGCCTATAACGGCATCGTCTGGCTGGCCGGTCAGGTCGGCAACCCGGGTGAGTCGGTGACAGAACAGACCAAGACCTGCCTGGCCGAGGTGGATCGTATTCTGGCCGCCGCCGGCACCGACAAGACCCGTATCCTGTCGGCCCAGATCTGGCTGGCCGACATTTCGACCTTCGGTGAAATGAACGCCGTCTGGGACGCATGGGTTCCCGCAGGCAACACCCCGGCCCGCGCCACCGGCGAGGCGAAACTGGCAACGCCGGAGTACAAGGTCGAGGTGATCGTCACCGCCGCGCTGAAATAACAGCCTTTGTGCGTGGCGCAGCCCGGCCTGCGCCACGCATTTGCAGGAAATGGCTTGCGAAATGCCGCGGTTCTTTCCAACATCTCCTCAATAGAAACATCTTGAACGTCGCTTTTTAGCCCACCTTCCCCCAAGATTTGAGGAATTTTAAATGTCGCAACCGCACCATACCTCTCGCATTGTCGTGCTGGGCATCCTTGTTGCCACCGCCCCCTCTATCGCGCCCGCCCTGACGGTCGCGCGCTGCAATGCCCTGTCAGACGGGATCTATAGCCCGGTGCTGACAGTGACCTCGGATGATGGCCAGACAACGACCTATCGCATTGGCGATGAGGGGCTCACTCGCACTATCGTCTTCAACGAGGCAGCGGCCTTGGCTTGGGTTAAATCCCGCCTTGGCGGCGACTTGGGCGCGATCAGCTACGACACCTGCGGCGACGCCGGTGGTGGCGACGGTGGCGGGCTGATGTCCAATCAGGACACCACCGTCATAGATACCGGCTGCGGCGGCTGCGGTTCCTGCGGCGGCTGTGGGTCATGCGGGGGGTGCGGTTCCTGTGGCGGTTGCGGTTCCTGTGGCGGCTGCGGCAGCGACTCACAGGTGTTCATGGATGACACCATGATTTTGCCACAAGACAAATTCGCCACGATCTGACCGCAGATGCCGCACCCGTTGCCGAAAGTCCTGCTTGCCAATGAGGCAGGCATTGGGCGCGGGCATATCGTCAAACTGCTGGGCGTGGCGCAGGCGCTGGGGCCGGGCCTGCCCGTCGTGGCAGGTCTGGCGCGGCGCAAACATGCCGATGAACTTGCGGTCCTGCAGGCGGAAATCCTGCAGGCCCCTGTTATGGGCTATACGCCCGAGGCCGTGGCCAACCCCGCGCTTGAGGGCAACGCGACTTGGGGTGATTACCTCTTTGCCATGGGTCTGGCCCGCGAAAACCACGTCCGCCATGCACTTGACTGGTGGACCCGCACCATCGTCGCGCAGGATGCCTCGATCCTCGTCGCTGATTATGCGCCGCTGGCCATGCTGGCCGCGCGCGGGCTCAAGGCGCAAGGTTGGGCGATAGAGATCATTTCGGCGGGCACAGGTTACGCCGTGCCACCCGCCGATATGCCCGCCTTTCCGCGTCTGCTGCCCGATTACAGCCGCGTCGTCCATCAAGAGGCCGATGTTCTGGCCATGCTGAACCGCGTCGGGGCAGAGTTTCACATCGACCCGCTGCCCAGCCTGCCCGCGCTCTATCAGTGCGACGCGCCGCTGCCCTCGACCTTCCCGTTCCTTGATCCCTACCGCGCCCTGCGCCCGGCGTCAGACCTGCTGCCACCGCAGGTCAGCACGGCCGATGCGCTGATGGACCCGGGGGAAGAGGTGTTTGTCTATTTCTCCACCAGCGAACTCAACGATCCTGCCGTGGTCGCGGCCCTTGCCGATCTGCCGCTGCCGCGCCGCGCCTTTCTGCCGGGGGCAGATGCGGCCATCGCCGCGCGTCTGGCCGCCGCAGGGGTGCAAGTGGTGACAAAGCCGCAACCCATCGCCCAAATCACTGCACGCTCGCGTCTGATCCTGCATTCTGCCCAACATGGAATCATCTGCCTTGCGGCGCTGGCGGGCCTGCCGCAGGTGGCGATACCGCAGCATCTGGAACAGCTTTTCCATGGCCGACGCGCCGGGCAACACGGCATTCTTGATCTGCTTGACGGTCAAGAGCGCAGCGCCGCCGCCCTGACCGACATGCTGCTGTCGTCCTACCACGACCGCGCCCTGCAATTGCGCACACGCGACTTCGCCCGCGCCTTGCGCGCGCAACACCCCTCAGATGCCAACGCTGTTCTGCGGCAGCGCCTTGCCCCCGTCCTGGCCCGGGCCACTCAGTCCCTCAGGTAATCCACCAGGGCCTGCGTTGATCCATCCTTGGCCTCTGCCGAAGCGCCCTCCAGAATCGGTTGCAGCGCCAGCGCCAGTTCCTTGCCCAGTTCCACGCCCCATTGGTCGTAGGAATTCAGCCCCAGAATCACGCCTTCCACAAACACCCGATGTTCATACAACGCGATGATCTGGCCCAGCGTGAATGGCGTCAGTTTCGGATAGACCAACGTTGTCGAGGGCCGGTTGCCCGGGAACACCCGATGCCGCGCCTGCCGGTCCAACTCTGCCCCGGTCAGCCCCTTCCTGGCCATGATCGCCGTCGCCTCTGCCAGCGACCGCCCCCGCATCAGCGCCTCTGATTGCGCAAGGCAGTTCGCGGCCAACAGCAGATGCTGATGCGCCAGATCGGGTTCATGCCCCTGTTTTGCCAGCAGAAACTCGCAAGGCACCACCCGCGTGCCCTGATGGATCAGCTGATAGAACGCATGCTGGCCGTTTGTGCCGGGCTCGCCCCAGACAACCGGGCCGGAATGGGTGGAAAGGGCCGATCCATCCATCGCCACCGACTTACCGTTGCTTTCCATTTCCAACTGCTGCAAATAGGCCGGAAGGCGGCTAAGCCGTTGATCATAGGGCAAAACTGCCCGCGTGGTATAGCCGCAGATCTGGTTGTGCCAGATCCCCACCAGGGCCAGCAGCACCGGCATGTTGCGCGCCAGGGGCGCGCTGCGGAAATGGTCGTCCATGGCG